>JAGADP010000153.1 GCA_017828885.1 Oscillospiraceae bacterium
CACCCGAAGCGAGAAACCGGGGTTTCTCGACAAGCTGCAAGGGACAGAGCCCCTTGGTCGCTCACCGCAGTGAGCGAAATCTCCTGAAACCGAAGGCGCTCTGCAAGGGGTGAATTTCCCTCCGAGCAAGCCTTTCCCCGCCGCTCAGCGGCGGCATCAGCTCCCCCGACAATACCCAAACTGCCCTGCATTCCCCAAAAGAATGCAGGGCATCATTTTATCTATATGTGCTTAACCTATCCACCCATACACCATCATCATAAACGGCATCGTCGCGATCGACAGCAGCGTCGTCATCCCGAAGATCTCCGAAGCGTAGGCCGCATTGCGTCCATACATCAGGCTCATCATCGTGCAGATAGCCGCGCTCGGTGCCGCAGACGCCGCAAGGACGGTCATCTCCACCGTCTGGTCAAGCGGCAGGAACCGGAAGATCACGATGCACAAAAGCGGGATCACCAGCAGCTTGAGCGCCGCCACATAGAACACCCGCGGCTTTGTGAGCACCTTGATGAGATTCGTCTGTGCGATCGTCGCACCGGCCACGATCATCGCCAGCGGCGTGTTCAGGTTACCGACCATCTCAAATGTCTCCGACAGCAGCGACGGCAGCGTGATATTGAAGAAGAACAGCACCATGCCCACCACGATCGCAATGATCGCCGGCGAGGTCAGCACCTTCGTGAGCGATTTGAGCGAGCGCTCCCCGCTCATCATCATGACACCGTGCGACCATACCAGCGCATTGAAGCCCGTCAGGAATGCCGTGAGGTAGAACACGCCCTCATACCCGAACATCGCCATGACGAGCGGGATACCCATGAATCCGCAGTTGGAATAGATGCTCGAGAACCGCTCGATGACGGTCTCCTGTCCCTCCCTGTCCCGGATGCCCAGATACGCCACCGCACAGGCCACCGCATACGCGATCACCGTGAGCAGGAACGTCCACCCGAGATTGTGTACCAGCTCCGGCTTGTTCTCCCGCTGGTACGCCATCAGGATCACGATCGGGTTCACGACTTTGAGCACCAGCCCGGACAGCTCCGTGACCGTCTGCTTCGTCAGGAGCTTCAGCTTGAAGCACCCCGCCCCGACCAGGATCAGCATCAGCATGATAAATGCCTGCCTTAATACAACGACCGCCGTATCTTCCATATATACGCCTCTTTCTCTAAGCTATAAGAATCAGAATGTCTCACAGAAATGACCTGCCCGTCTCCAGGCAGGTCTGTTTTGTTCAGAAGCCGCACTTACGCCGCAGCCTCTTCCTTCACATGACAGCAGCACCCCGCCAGCATCCAGAACAGCGGCGCCACCGTGATGCAGCTTGCTCCGATCACCATGACGACTAAGTACAGTGCCACAGCGCCAAATACCGCCGTCCCGATCCAGCTCCCCTTCACCTGTCCGGCACCGCGCTTCACCGTGATGACCAGCACCGCCAGCAGCAGCGCCAGCATCGGGAAGCCCATCGAAGCCGCCGTGTGCAGGTAAAAGTCATACGCCCTGTCAAAGGTATTCGGATTGCCCGGGATCTCCAGTGACTGGAACATCTGCGGATAGACCAGATTGTCCGGGCCGCTTCCGGCAAGCGGATACTTCTTCGCAATATCCCCCGCAACACGCCAGAGAAAGCCATACGTCTCCGTGATACTCTCCGCATTGAAATGCCCGTAGGGATTCTTGGTACCGTTCGGCATGTAATAGCCGCTCACATTGAGCCGATAAGCGCTGTCCTCCCACATGATCGCCCCGTCATAGAGCACATAGCCGTTCTCCATAGCCACGTTCTCACCACCGGAACGGTCATAGGATCCGTTCATGGCTGGCGCGAACCAGCTCCACGCAAATCCGACCGCAAATGCCACCAGTACGATGCCGCCCGTCAGCAGCGCCTGCTTGCCGCCCTTCCGGAGCAGCAGCACGACCGTGCCGGCCGCGATCGCCAGTCCCGTCCCCGCAAGGCCGATCAGGCACTGTGTCCGCACTGCCGTCAGTGCAAACACCGCCGCACTCACCAGACAGAGGATCTGTGCCTTCTTTTTCTCCGCAAACACCGCGCCGAGCATCGCCGGGAAGAGCAGCATCACCAGCAGCGTCGCCAGGAAGATCGGACTGCCCGTCAGACCGGACGGCAGGAAGGAACGGAACAGCAGCAGCGGTTCCAGGTTCTTGTAATAGCTCGGGAACCCGATCGGCAGCATCTGAAGCAGCGCCCAGCCGCACTCCGCCAGCCCCATCCAGAGCATGGAATACAGCAGCTTTTTGCGGTTGTCATCCGACCCAAGCTGCGCCCCCAGCAAAAAGAAGCAGCCATAGAACACGATCGAGAGCAGACCCTCGCTCCGTCCGTCCGCACCGAGAAGACCGATGTTGCGGAAGTAGCAGTTGTACACACTCACGCCGCCCCATGCGGCCATGCCGCCGAACAGGAGAGCCGGCAGCCAGAGCTGTTTTGGCGTCACCTTTTTCATGAAGCCGATGAACATGAACACGATCGCCAGCACGCCCGTGAGCGCCAGTGCCATACCCGGCACGCTGTACACCTTGGCAAACTCCAGCGGCACGCACAGCACCGGCATCAGTACCAGAAACAGCTGTAAAATGCGCAGATTGTATTTGTAATACTCCCGCGTTTTCATGTTCAGGATAAAATTGGACTTTTCAGTTGATCCGAATATCGTTTTTGGCATAGACATGTCTCCTTATCTGCAAACTGCCGGATCTGCATCAATACGTCTCATTGACCCACTGCTCATGTACACAGGAGGTATAGCACGCCTGATCGAGCAGATCCAGTTCTGTCTGATCGAGGAAGGAAAAATAAGACTGTATCTCGGTCTCATGCATTTCAGCGGTACTGTAAACCGTATCTCCCTCGATCATCACAGCACAGAAGCATTTATAGGTATCCAAGGTAAAATAGCTCCCCTTGTTTTCGCCGTTTTTGGAGCAGTATTCCTCCAACGCAGCAGCAAACGCCGCCGAGACTACCTTTGCGCTGGTATAATGATGATGGGCATATGGCTCGTCGATCATGTACCGGAACGCATCGTCAAAGCGGCAAAGCGCCTCCGTGTCATACCAGCAGTCCAAAGGCTCCTTGCAGAAATCGGCATCATGCGCCATCTGCATCGTGCCGGTCTTTTCCCGCAGCGCCATCAGCTCCGTATAGAAGGCTGTGAACTGTGCCTTCTTTTCGATGAGCGCAGGATCCTCCTCTTCGGGCTCGTCCTCGTCCTCAAACTCGTCGTCTTCTTCATACTCTTCCTCGAAGTCATCATCGTGCGGCTCCAGCGCCCAGATGATCCCCTCCGCCGTATCATAGTCCCCGAAAAACACCAGCGAGAACCACTTATCAAGGATCCCCTCATACCAGATACTTTCTGCATTCTGCACCTGCAGCTCTAAACGATCATCATAGAGCTCGGCATAGCTGTAATAATAATCCTCGTAATACTGGTCTTCGCCGGTATCCTCGTCATACTCCGCCTCACCGCACTGGTTCTCAAATACGATGCAGTCGCTGTTTTCTTTCTTACAGAGGGGCGCCAGTTTCTCCTTCAGGAACTGCGCAAATTCGGCATTCCGGATAACGAGATTCTCAGTGATCGGTTCTGTCATAACGGCATCCTCCTTTTTTCAAACTATGCTTTTCTAAAAAACAGGACAGCCGAAGCCGTCCTGTTTTTCACTTACTTTGCATAATCCACGGTTCTGCTTTCGCGGATCAGGTTGACCTTGATCTGACCGGGATACTCCATCTCGTCCTCGATCTGCTGTGCGATCTGGCGTGCCACCAGGACCATCTTCTCATCGTTGATGATCTCGGGCTGAACCATGACGCGGATCTCGCGGCCAGCCTGTACGGCATAGCACTTCTCAACGCCCTTATAGGACTTGCAGATCTCCTCAAGCTTTTCAAGACGCTTGATGTAGTTCTCGTAGTTCTCGGATCTTGCACCGGGTCTTGCGGCAGAGATCGCATCGGCCGCCTGAACGATGCAGGCGATCGCCGTCTTGGGCTCCACATCGTTGTGATGTGCCTCAATGGCATGGAGCACCTCGGGATTCTCGTTTGCCTTGCGGCAGACATCCACGCCGATCTGGACGTGGGAGCCCTCTACCTCAGAGGTCAGTGCCTTACCGATGTCGTGGAGCAGACCTGCGCGCTTGGCGAGGTTCACATCCACGCCCAGCTCGGCTGCAAGCACGCCGCAGAGCTGTGCCACCTCAATGGAGTGGGTCAGCACGTTCTGACGATAGCTGGTACGGAAATGCAGACGGCCCAGGAGCTTGACCAGCTCATGGTTGACGCCGTGTACGTTGGTTTCGAGGATGGCTCTTTCGCCCTCCTGCTTGATCTTGTGCTCGACCTCGCGCTTGGCCTTATCCACCGTTTCCTCAATGCGGGACGGATGAAGTCTGCCGTCTGCAATGAGGCGTTCGAGCGCGATGCGTGCGATCTCGCGGCGCACCTGATCGAAGCACGAAAGGGTGATTGCCTCCGGCGTATCGTCGATGATGAGGTCAACGCCCGTGAGCGATTCAATCGAACGGATGTTTCTGCCCTCTCTGCCAATGATTCTGC
>JAGADP010000154.1 GCA_017828885.1 Oscillospiraceae bacterium
CAAGCTCACCAAGCTCACCGTCGGGCTCGGCTGGGATCCGGCAAAGGCTGGCGCAAGCATCGACTGTGACTCCTCGGTCTTCCTCTGCAAGGGCGGAAAGCTCCGTCCCGGCGCAGATATCGTGGCGTTCTACAACAAATGCCACAGCACCGGCGCCGTTATCCACCAGGGCGACAACCTCACCGGTGCCGGCTCCGGCGATGACGAGCAGATCAAGATCGACCTGACCAAGCTGCCGCCGGAATATGACCGGCTCATCATCGTGGTGAACATCTTCATGGCGAAGGTGCTGTTCCAGCATTTCGGCAAGATCAAGAACTGCTACATGCGGCTTTTTGAAGATAAGGGCAAGGAGCTCTGCCGGTACACGCTCTCGGACAGCAAGGAATACGACAAAAAAACAGCGATGATCTTCGGTGAGCTCGTGAAGGAAAACGGCACCTGGGTGTTCCACGCCATCGGCGAAGGCACCAAGGACGGCACCATCGACAAGCTGGCAAAGCGCTTCCAATAACAGAACAGCAGCCGAAGGCTGCGCCAGATGCGTTCCGGGTTTATGCTCGGAGCGCATTTTCGTTTCTCGCATTGATGATGCAGTGTACCGCCTGCGGCGGAGGGGGCGGCTTTGCAGCGGGCATGCATATATTGCACTCCGACATTGCATTTCGTGCTCTTTCACCATCAACCCTTGACATTCCCCTTTACATATGGTATACTGTTCATGAGAGGGATCCTTAAAAAGGGAGGTAAAAATTTCATGAAAAAACACAGGATCACAGCACTCCTCGCTGCGGCAGCAGCAAGCATTTGCATGGTATCTGCGCCAATGACGGCACTTCCGTCCGGTGCGGCATCCGTCCGACCGTTCACGTTACAGATGGCAAAGGACGGTTATCCTTTCGGTACATCGAGCAGTTATGTTTACAATCAGTTATCTGGCAACTCCAAAGCCTTCTACGACAATCTGCTCAAAGCGTGTCAGGAGGTGGACAACAACACCACTTACTACGAACGGACACCGGGCGCGTCTTATTCCACATCCATGTCGTCACAGGAGATCCAAGAAACGATCAAGGTGTTCCGCTATGACCATCCGGAGTTCTTCTGGCTGGAAAACAGTCAGATCACGATGACCGGTTGGGTCAATTATGTATCCATCAACATCCATGACGATTTCAAGAATGGCGAGAGACGTCAGGCTGCCAAATCGCAGTTTATTGCTGCAGTGCAGCAATACCGGGACGCTACCGCTTCCCTGTCAACGGACTATGAGCGCGCAGAGTACATCTTCAAGGCCATGCGCGACAAGGTCACCTATGGCGGCGGCAGCTATGAGTATTCCGCCTACATGCCGCTGATCCAGGGCAAATCGTACAACAACGGTTATGCCAAGATGTATTCTTTGCTGTGCAATGCCTGCGGTGTGGAATGCCTGGGCATGGGCGGCCCGGGACATGCATGGAATTCCGTGAAGATCGGTGGGAAATGGTACTACGTCGATGTCCTGAACGATCTGTTCCTCAAGAGCAAGAGCGAGATCGACGCCTATGATGCGGAAGCTTCTACCTATAACTATTCGGACGGCAACACCACGGAGCTGTACACCCAGCACCAGATGGATAACGGCTACAAGACCAATGCCTACTACCCCAATATGGGCAGCGCCTATGACGGCAGCCGTTCGCCTGTGACCGACTCGCCGCAGCAGCCCACTGAGGAACCGACGCAGGAGCCCACCGAGGAAACCACCACAGAGACAACTACAACGACGACGGAGACCACCACGACAACGACTGAAACCTCCACTTCTACTTCGACGTCTACCTCTACATCCACCTCCACCACGACTGAAACAACGAAGACGGAGACCTCCACCTCCACGTCCACCTCTAAGGAGACCACAACAGAGTCTTCCACCTCCACCGAAACCTCTACAACTGTGACCTCCACGGAGACTTCCACGGAAACAACCACCTCCACAACAAAGGAAACGACCGCTACGACCACCACAGAAGCCACCACCGAGGCGACCACAGAAGCCACCGAGCCCCGGCCGACAGAGCCCACGCCGCCCGATCCGCCGAAGCCCGCTGAGGTGACGGAGGTCAAGTACCGCACGGACAACAGGACTGTGTACTACTATGCGGACGACAACCAGCGCTTCCAGCCGTGGAGCCTGATCCAGAACATGTACAAGGATACCTACTACAGCGACGGCCATATGACCACCGAGCAGATCTGGGACTTCAATCCCGTCCAGTTTGAGGCCGGTGCCTCCACGCCGAAGGAATTCTATGAGAAATATGCCCTGGATTCCTGGTATCACGGCGTGATCCATGTGCAGTACCAGGGGACGGAACTCGACATCGGCGATGTCTGGATCGGCCAGAAGGGTGACACGAACCTCGACGGCAAGACCAATGCTTCGGATGCGGCAAGAGTGCTGATCTACGCTGCAAACGTGGGCGCCGGCAATCAAAACTACACCATCCACAACGAGCAGGATAAGGAAGCCTTCGCCTCCTACCTGTCCCGCTTCCACAATGAGGAAGTGATCAATGCGAGCGTTGCTGCCCGCATTCTGATCCTTGCTGCCGAGATCGGCGCAGGCACACGCCGCTGACTGACAGCATAAATCGGAATCCAAACGCGCTCCGGGTACCTCCCGGGGCGCTGTTTTGTCAGCATCTTCAAAAAAAGCTTGCATTTTCAGCGTATTCATGGTATAATATCACTGTATGTATTCTGTAATACGGAAAGGAGCAAATGTCTTGGAGATCAATACTACCTCCTTCGGTGAGCAGATGGATCTCATCACCATCACCGAACCCAAATTCAAGACCGTAAGCCTCATGTGCATGCTGCTGCTGCCGGTGATCCCGGAGCGGAATTCCGCCTATGCGCTTGCAGCATCTTTGCTGACTAATTCCAGCCGGAAGTATCCGGACTATGCCGCCATGACCGTGAAGCTCGATACGATGTACGGCGCTTCCCTCACAAGCTCTGTGAGCGTCAACGGCAGCGTGATGCAGATCGTCATCAGCGGCAGTACGATCGCCTCCCGCTATGCTCTGGCGGGCGAAAACCTCGCCGGCGACCTGGCGGAACTGATGTGCGACTGCATCCTTGACCCGAACGCCGAAAACGGTGCCTTCAACGAGACTGCCTACAAGATCGAGCGCAAGGATCTGCTCGATGCCATCGAGACCGAGATCAACAACAAGCGCGGCTATGCGCTGACCCGCGCCAGAAAGACCGCCTTCTGCGGCGAGCCGGATGCCTATCCGGTCTACGGCGTCAAGGAGGATGTGGAGAAGCTGACCCGCGAGAGCGTCTATGAAGCCTATAAGGAGATCCTGCGCCGCGCTGCGATCCGCGTCTACTGCGTCGGCCCCGACGTACCCGAGGGTCTGGCGGAGCAGCTCCGTGATGCCTTCAAGGACACCGAGCGCTGCCCCGAGCCGCTGCAATACTATGCACCGAGCCCCTGCAAGGCTGAGCCCGCGGATGTCATCGAGCCGATGGACGTGGCACAGTCCAAGCTCGTCATGGTGTTCAAGGCGGAGAAGCCCGGAAATGAGGCCTTCCGGTTGTTCAGCGCCGTATTCGGCGGAACGCCGTTCTCGCTCCTGTTCACGAATGTCCGTGAGAAGGAAAGCCTTTGCTACTACTGCGCCAGCCGCGTGATCGCCGGCAAGGATGCTCTCATCGTGGACAGCGGTGTGGAGCTGGCCAATGCCGAGCGCACCCGCGAGGCTGTCCTCGAACAGCTTGCCGCCATGCAGAAGGGCGAATTCAGTGACGAGCTGCTGGCCAATGCCAAGCTGGCAATGGTCAACGCTTTGCGCGGCATCGGCGATACGCCGGTTTCCTGCATCTTAGAGCAGTATGAGCGCTTCTATACCAACGATCCGGCTGACCCGGAGGAGCGCGTGGAGCGGTATCTCGCCCTGACGAAAGAGCAGATCGTGGCCGTTGCCAATTCGCTGAAGCTCGATACCGTTTACCTGATGCAGCAAGGAGGTGCCGCAGAATGACCGAAACGATCGTAAGCCGTCAGACCGGCGAAAAGTGCCTGCATGTGCAGCACAAGAGCGGTCTGGAGATCTATATCATGGAGATGGAGGGCTATCGTTCGTCCTTTGCCCTGTTCGGGACAAAGTACGGCTCCATCAACACCCGCTTCCGGCTGCGCGGCGAGACGGACTATGCCGAGGTGCCGGAGGGCATCGCGCACTACCTCGAGCACAAGCTCTTTGAGAACGAGGACTGCGACGCCTTCGCGAAATACGCCCGCACGGGTGCCAATGCCAACGCCTACACGTCCTTTGACCGGACAGCCTACCTGTTCGGCTGCTCGGAGCATTTTGCAGAATCCCTCGAGATTTTGCTGAGCTTCGTGCAGGAGCCCTATTTCACGGCGGAGAACGTCGAGAAGGAGCAGGGCATCATCGCACAGGAGATCCGCATGAACGACGACGAACCGGGCTGGCGCGTGTTCTTCAACATGCTCAAGGCCATGTACCATGTACACCCGGTACGCATCGACATCGCCGGCACGGTCGAGAGCATCCGGCAGATCAACGCCGACCTGCTCTATCGCTGCTACAACACGTTCTATAACCTGCACAACATGGTGCTGTCTGTGGCAGGCAATGTCAAGGCGGACGAAGTCCTCGCCATCTGCGACAGACTGCTGAAGCCCTGCGAGGATATGGGGCTCGAGGAGGTCTTCGCCGAGGAGCCCGATACCATCGTGCAGCCCTATGTGGAGGCACATTTGCAGGTAGGTGCCCCGCTGTTCAATCTCGGCTTCAAGCTCCGCCCGATGGAGGGCAAGGAGCTGCTGCGTGCCGAGCTGATGTCCTCGATTTTGCTCGAAGCGATCCTCGGCCCGTCCACCAAGCTCTACACGGGCATGCTCGAGGAGGGGCTCATCAATTCCGAATTCGACACCGATTCGCCCTTCACCGGCAGCGGCTTCTTCTGC
>JAGADP010000155.1 GCA_017828885.1 Oscillospiraceae bacterium
CCCTTTACATCTGTTTGCCGAAGAAACCCTCTCTTTTGCTGAAAAAGTGAAAGAGAGGGTTTTTCTCATGATCGAATTTCTAAACAAGCTCGACGGTCTTCTCTGGGGTCTTCCCCTCATCATCCTGATGGTGGTGACCGGCCTTTATTTCACGATCCGCTCGGGATTCTTCCAGTTCCGCCATTTCGGCAGGATCTGGAACCACACCATCGGCACTCTCTTCCGCAAAGCATCCGGCGCCGACGGTGAAAGGGAGGGCATGCTCAGTCCGTTCCAGGCAATCGCAACGGCCATCGGCGGAACGGTCGGCTTCGGTAATATTGCCGGCGTTGCGACGGCTATCGCTGCAGGCGGTCCGGGTGCCGTCTTCTGGATGTGGGCCACGGCGGCCCTCGGCATGATCCTGAAGCAGGTGGAGGTCACGCTCGGTCTTTACTACCGCAGGCACAAAGCCAACGGCGACACCTACGGCGGCCCCACCTACTACATGGAGCTCGGTCTCGGCGAGAAGCATCACTGGGGCAAACTGTGGCTGATCCCCGGCATCATCTTCGCAATCGGCATTTTCTCCACCTTCTTCGTGACCTCCTCGACGCTCACTGCCTCGCAGGTCGTCTCCGGGGCACTGAATCTCGGTGATCTGCACATCGGCAGCCTCACCATTGAAGGGATCATCATCGTGGGCATCGCGATGTCCGTCCTCACGTTCTTCATCACCGGCGGCGGCACCAAGGGCATAGCCAAGACCTTCACCAAGCTCGTTCCCATGATGAGCGCTCTGTACATCCTTATGGGCATCGTCATGATCCTGGCGAACATCACAAAGGTGCCCGCGGCGATCGCTTCCATCTTCGTCAACGCTTTCACCGGAACCGCAGCGATCGGCGGATTTGCCGGATGCGCCGTAAGTCAGATGGTCCGTGTCGGCATGGCCCGTGCGGTCTACTCCAACGAAGCAGGCTGGGGCACATCCCCCATGATCCACTCCTCGGCAAAGACCGTGCACCCCGTGGAGCAGGGTCTCTGGGGCTCCTTTGAAGTATTCTTCGACACCTTCATCATCTGTTCCATCACCGCTCTCTCCGTGATCCTCAGCGGTGCCTGGACAGACGGCACCAACGGCGGAACCCTCGCACTCACCTCCTTCGCGCAGGGCTTCGGTCACGTAGGCGCCTACCTGCTCGCGCTGGTCATGATCATTTTCACGGTGACCACGTCCGGCGGCTGGTTCACCTACTACCTCGCAATCCTCGAGCACATCGGCAAAGATGACACACGCTGGAAGAAGATCCTCATGAAGGTGTTCTACGCCTGCCGTGTCCTGCCCGGCCTGCTCTGGCTCATCTACCTCGTAAAGACTAATAACCAGGGCTTCATCTGGACCGTCGTCGACATCACTTCCGCCATACCGACCTTTGTGAACGTGGCGGTGATCCTGATCCTCTCCGGGGATTACTTCCGTCTGCTCAAGGACTACAAGGCGCGCTACATGAATATAGGCAAAGTTGATGAGAATGCCGTTCTGTTCTATGAGGACGAGAACGAAGCCGCAACGGAACTATGAGAACTTTTTTCCATAACGGCAGGGTATACACGGGCGAACTGCCCCTGCACAGCGCCTTTGCGGTGGAGGACGGGCGCTTCGTGAGCGTGGGCTATGAGCAGCTGCTCGTCGATGCCCGCGAGGGAGACCGGATCGTTGATCTGGACGGCCACTTCGTCTGTGCGGGATTCAATGACTCCCACATGCATCTGCTGAACTTTGGTCAGTCCCTTCACGCGGCGCAGCTTGCTCCGCATACGGAAAGCCTTTCGGATATGCTCGGCTGTCTGCGCGCCTTCCTTGAGAGCCATCCCGTCCGCGAAGGCCAGTGGCTCACCGGGCGCGGCTGGAACCAGGACTATTTCCGGGACGTCTCCCGTATGCCCGACCGACACGATCTCGACAGCATCTCCGCGGACATCCCCATCCTGATCACCCGCACCTGCGGCCACTGCTGCGTTGTCAACACCCGTGTGCTGGAGCTTGCGGGGATCGGTCCGGACACTCCCTCCCCCGACGGCGGGGAAATAGGCCGCGAAGCTGACGGCACTCCAGACGGACGCCTTTTCGACAACGCCATCGATCTTATCCGTCCGGTATATCACCTTCCGGATAAAGAGGCTCTAAAAGAGATGATCCGGCTCGCCTGCTGCGCTCTGAACAGCTACGGCGTCACAAGCTCGCAGACAGACGACTACTGCGTGTTCCGCGCCATCCCCTTTGAGACGATCAACGAAGCATACCGGGAACTTGAGCAGAGCGGTGAGCTCAGCGTCCGGGTGTACGAGCAGGCGAACATTACGGCGCTCGACGAGCTGGCCCGCTTTGTGGAGGAAGGGAACGTCACCGGCGCAGGTTCCGATCTGTTCCGCATCGGACCGCTCAAGCTTCTCGGGGACGGTGCCCTGGGCAGCAGGACCGCCCATCTGAGCCGTCCGTATCTCGGAACGGCGGACGAATACGGTTTTGACCTGTTCAGCGATGAACACCTGAACGCCATGGTCTCTTATGCGAATGCCCATAACATGCAGGTCGCCATACATGCCATCGGCGATGCGTGTCTGGACCAGGTACTAAATGCAGTCGGAAAGGCCCTTGCGGAAAACCCCCGTTCCGACCACCGGCACGGCGTGGTACACTGCCAGGTCTCACGCCCCGACCAGCTGGAGCGTATTGCCGAACTCGGCATGCATGTCTATGCGCAGTCCATCTTCCTCGACTATGACAACCATATCGTGAACAGGCTGCTGGAGCCGGAGCTCGCTGCAAGCAGCTACAGCTGGAAGACGCTGATGAAGAGCGGCGTATCCGTCTCAAACGGCTCCGACTGCCCGGTCGAGCTTCCGGATGTGATGGAGGGGATCCAGTGTGCTGTCACACGCACTTCCATGGACGGCACGGGACCCTATCGTCCGGACGAGGCGTTCACCGTTCAGGAGGCTATCGACAGCTTCACCATCCGCAGCGCGGAGGCAAGCTTTGAGGAAAACATGAAGGGTCTGATCCGTGAGGGTTATCTTGCCGACTTTGTTGTACTCGGAGCCGACCCCTTTGCGACCGCTCCCGATGCGATCCACAGCATCCCCGTGCTGTCCACATGGCTGGGAGGAAGATGCGTCTACAGTGCGGAGGAGGGCTGAGCATGGCAGGACTGAGTTTCCGCCGCGCAACAAGGGAAGACACCCCTCTGATCCTTTCCTTCATCCGGCAGCTGGCGGAGTATGAGCAGATGGCCGATCAGGTGGTGGCGACGGAAGAACTCCTTGAGCAGGAGATCTTTGACAGGCACGGCGCGGAAGTGGTCTTTGCGGCGGCGGACGGGCAGGAGATCGGCTTTGCGCTGTACTTTTACAATTTTTCCACGTTTCTCGGCCGTGCGGGCCTGTATCTCGAGGACCTGTACGTCAGGCCGGAATACCGCGGAAAAGGGTTCGGCAAGGCGCTGCTGCAGCATCTGGCGCACATCGCCTGCGAACGCGGCTGCGGCAGGATGGAATGGTGGTGCCTTGACTGGAACCGCCCCAGCATCGACTTCTACCTTTCCCTTGGCGCAGAAGCAATGACTGACTGGACTGTCTACCGGCTCAGCGGAAATACGCTCTCCGGCCTGGGCGCCGACGGATAAGTATCCTATCAAAACAGTTTGAGCGGGTGCAGCAAAACGCCGCACCCGCTCGAATCCATGTTGTTATGTCCGTTCCTCCGCCGCTTTCCGATTGACTTGATTATAGTTAACCGTTAATATGTACCCGTTGAGAAAGCGCTGCCGAACAGCGGGCTGCCGTGCAGACGCATA
>JAGADP010000156.1 GCA_017828885.1 Oscillospiraceae bacterium
ATCGATGCGAACATCGTCGCGCTCGGCGCGCGCACCATCGGCCCGGTGATGGCGGAGGAAATTGTGCACACGTTCCTGACCACCGGCTTTGAAGGCGGCCGCCACCAGCGCCGCGTGGACAAGATCACCGCACTGGAACAGCGCTAATTGTCGGCTATCGCCGACTTAGGGAGGGCTGCTCGCCCTCCCTAAACCCACCTCGGCAGGAGGCTGAGCCTCCTGCACCTGCATCTTTTTTCTTTTTTAGGAGGAATCATTATGGCAAGTCTGCATGTTATCGACCACCCGCTCATCCAGCACAAGATCTCGCTGATGCGCGATAAAAACACCGGTACCAAGGAATTCCGTGAGCTCGTTTCCGAGACGGCCATGCTCATCTGCTACGAGGCGACCCGCGACCTCCCGCTCAAGGAGATCGAGATGGAGACCCCGCTCTGCATGGCAAAGACCAAGATCGTCTCCGGCCACAAGCTGGCATTCGTGCCGATCCTGCGCGCAGGACTGGGCATGATCGAGGGCGTGACCTCGCTCGTACCGGCAGCCAAGATCGGCCACATCGGCATGTTCCGCGACCCGGAGACCAAGGAGTCCGTCAAGTACTACTGCAAGCTCCCGGACGACATCGCCGAGCGTGATGTCATCCTCATCGACCCGATGCTGGCGACCGGCAACACCGCTGTATCCGCCATCACCGAGCTGAAGAAGCTGGGCGTGAAGAACATCAAGTTCATGTGCATCATCAGCTCCCCGGAGGGCGCCGCTGCCATCATCCAGAACCACCCGGATGTGGACATCTACTGCGGCATCATGGATCAGGGTCTGAATGACGACAAGTACATCATCCCGGGTCTCGGCGATGCGGGCGACCGTATCTTCGGCACCAAGTGAGTATGGTGAAAAGACTCTGCCGCCGCCTTCTGTGCGGCCTGACAGCTTTGTGCATGACAGTGATGCTGCTTGTCCCCTGCATGGCACATGCGGACTACTCGACGGACGTTCTCGACAGCATCGTGAAGGGCTATTCCCGCAAGGTCTCCGTCATTCTGGCGACCGCGGACGGCGAGATGATCTACAGCTATCAGCCGGAGCTCTACCTCTCCGGCGCCAGCCTCATCAAGCTGCCCTACGCGGTCTATGTCTGCCAGAAGCTCTCCGCAGGCTACCGCAGCCTTGACGAGACCATGACCTACACCAAGGACTGGTACCACGGCGGCGACGGCGAGATCGTCAAAGGCGCCTACGGCACGGACTACACCATCCGGGAACTGCTTGACTACATGCTCCGCGTCTCCGACAATGCGGCCTATGACATGCTCGTCCATCTCTTCGGCATCAATGAGTTCAACGCCATGATCAAGAGCTGGGGCTATAATGTGTCGATCGCCACGCCATCCCCGCGCTTTCCCGGCATGACTGCGAAGTTCATCCACCGCGCCATGCTCGAGATGCAGGCGCACTGCAATGACGGCGAATGCTGGCAGGTCTGCTGGAACGCCCTGCGCAACTCCACCAATGTGAAGCTGCGCAATGTCTACCCCGATGACATGGGACTTGCCGTCAAGTACGGCGAGGTCACGACCGTCCATCATGAGGTCTGCTTCGTGGAGGACGAGATGCCCTATGTGCTGATCCTCATGACCGGCATCGTCAATGAGCAGCCCGATGTTGCATTCATCGAGAGCGTGGGCTTAGAGGTGCAGGAGGTCATGAAGGATTACAATGCCACGCCTCCGCTGTACGGCGACATCGACTACAGCAAGACTGTCAACGCCAGTGACGCCGCCCGTGTGCTCATCGCTGCGGCAGCGCTCGGTGCAGGCGGAACGCTCGGCCTTTCGAGCCGCCAGCAGAAAGCCGGCGACGTCAATTTCGACGGCGATGTCAACGCCAGCGATGCGGCACTCATCCTGCAATACGCAGCCCTTGCCGGTACCGGCAGCGAGACCGCACCGGAGGACTTTTTCGTGTCTGTGGAGGGTGAATAAAAAATCGCATATATTGCCTATAGACTTTATAGGGATATACATGCCGAAAACCGTTCTTTTTCCTTGACAAAAGCCGCAAAATGTAGTATAATGTAAATAGCGGCACAGCTCAAATAGCTCAAAATTAAATACCTTATCAAGAGTGGCTGAGGAACAGGTCCTATGAAGCCCGGCAACCTGGCGTATCGCCGATGGTGCCAAATCCTGCGGTATTACCGAGAGATGAGGAATGTATATGACCATTCACAGCATCCGGGTAAACCGGGTGCTGTTTTTGTCGCTTTCTGTGGAGTGGAAACTCCGGGGAGATCATGAGGCGCAGCCCCACAAGGCGGGTCGGGGCGCGCCAGCGCCCCCCTTCTCCCCCTCCCCTTTGGGGAGGGGGTAGGGGGAGGGGCAGGCTGCGATGTATGATCCCAAGAATCGTGGTCTTTCCCGTTTGAGCACTCCCGCTTTCTGCCAATTTCATCATACAGGAGGTATACTTATGAGAAGACTTTTCACATCTGAATCCGTCACAGAAGGCCATCCCGACAAGATCTGCGACCAGATCTCCGATGCCATCCTCGATGCGATCCTCGAGCAGGATCCCAAGGTCAGAGTGGCCTGCGAGACCTGCGTGACCACCGGCATGGTGCTCTGCATGGGCGAGATCACCACCACAGCATGGGTGGACATCACGAACATCGCCCGCAATGTCGTTGTAGACATCGGCTATGACAGAGCCAAGTTCGGCTTTGACGGCCACACCTGCAATGTGCTGACTGCCATCGACGAGCAGTCCCCGGACATCGCACAGGGCGTCAACGAGAGCTACGACAGCGCGGAAGAGAAGGAGACCGGCGCCGGCGACCAGGGTCTGATGTTCGGCTTTGCCTGCACCGAGACCAAGGAGCTCATGCCCCTGCCGATCTCTCTGGCACACAAGCTGGCGATCCGCCTGACTGAGGTGCGCAAGAACGGCACCCTGCGCTATCTGCGTCCCGACGGCAAGAGCCAGGTAACTGTAGAGTATGACGAGAACGACAAGCCCGTCCGTGTGGATGCCGTTGTCGTTTCCACCCAGCATGCACCGGAGATCCCGATCGAGCAGATCCGCGAGGACATCAAGGAGCTCGTCATTGATGCCGTGATCCCGGCAGAGCTGATGGACGAGAACACCAAGATCTTCATCAACCCGACCGGCCGTTTCGTAGTCGGCGGCCCGCAGGGCGACTCCGGTCTGACCGGCCGTAAGATCATCGTGGACACCTACGGCGGCTATGCACGTCACGGCGGCGGTGCCTTCTCCGGCAAGGATCCGACAAAGGTGGACAGAAGCGCCGCTTATGCCGCAAGATACATCGCCAAGAACATCGTGGCAGCAGGACTTGCCGAGAAGTGCGAGATCCAGCTTGCCTATGCGATCGGTGTGGCAAAGCCGGTATCTATTTATGTGAATACTTATGGTACGGGCGTTGTGGAGAATGAAGCCCTGAGCAAAGCGGTGGCGTCTGTTTTTGATTTCAGACCGGCAGCG
>JAGADP010000157.1 GCA_017828885.1 Oscillospiraceae bacterium
CGAATGTATCGTCCGGCCGGCCAATTATTCCGATGCCTGCCCCGGCCGCGGCTATACCATCCTCGACATGGGCGCCAGCCGTGCGGCGGTCGTGAATTTACAGGGCGTACTATTCATGGAGCCGCTTGCCAATCCCTTTGACACGATGGATGCGCTGCTCTCCGAGATCGACACGCCTGTCATCTTTGTGGACTTCCACGCCGAAGCCACCTCGGAGAAAAAGGCGATGGGGCATTACTTAGCAGGGCGCGTGACGGCTGTCCTCGGAACGCATACACATGTGCAGACCTCAGATGCCTGCATTCTTGGCGATCATACGGGCTATATCACCGATGCCGGCATGACCGGCGCGGAGGATTCTGTCCTCGGACTGGAGACACAGGCCGCCGTTGACCGGCTGCACCTGCATGTGCCCGTCCGTGCGGCCGAATCGGAGCACGCCTGCATGCTCAACGGCGTGGTGATCGAATACGACAAAAAATGTGGTAAATGTACGAAAATCACCCCTCTGATTATGAGATAATTCACAAACTTTGCTGATACCTCTTGCAATTCTAAACGGAATGTAGTATAATGTAACTGGATTCTATGATGCACTTTTTTCGTTTCATATTCACAATCTAATTCACCAAAGGAGGTTCTTTATGGAAGTCTTGAAGGTATCTTCTCATTCCGTCCCCAACTCAGTTGCAGGTGCGATCGCAGGTGTCATCCGTGAAAACAAGAGTGTCGAAATCCAGGCAGTCGGTGCCGGCGCAGCGAACCAGGCCATCAAGTCTGTCGCTATCGCAAGAGGGTATCTGGCTCCCATCGGGATCGACCTGATCTGCATTCCGGCGTTCACCAGCATCCAGATCGACGGTGAGGATCGTACAGCGATCAAGCTCATCTGTGAGCCGCGGTAAAAAGCAGAATATGTAAAAGAAAAGCCACCCTTCGGGGTGGCTTAGTCTGTGGGAGCGATACTCCCGCCTGAAAGGATTCTCATGAACAGAAACCAACTCACCGAAAAGGCCGTCAGGCTGCTCGGGGCGCATCCCTACCTGATCACAGCGCTGGTCTGTCTGGCGGTGCATCCGCTGACCTTCGGGGCGATCGGCAACATTCCCGGCAATGCCCTGCTGATCGAGACGCTCGTGATGATCGTCGGCCTGAGCACGGCAGGCTGGCTGCTGATCTTACGGCGCACGCAGAACAAGCTGCTCTTTGCCGCCTATGAAGCCGGCATTTTCGTCATGTGCATCTGCGGTGCAAAGCTCTACCGCCTGTCCGAGCACAAGGGACTGTGGTTCTTCTTCGGCGGCTGTGCCATTGCGGTGCTGCTCTGGCTGCTTTCCGACCGCAAAGCCTACAAGGAGAAGGCAAACGCCTTCCTCATCATAGCGCTGGGCTTCTGCCTGAAGCTGTACTACGTCCTCGGGACAGGCTGCTATAACCGGCAGCACGACATCGGCGGCTTTGACAAGGATCGGGGGCATGCAGGCTATATCGAGTACCTGTTTGTCAACCACCATCTCAGTGATTTTGACGTCCGGTCGAAGTCGCAGTTCTACCACCCGCCGCTCCACCATGCCCTCAGCGCAGCATGGCTCTGGTTCAACGAAACGCTCCTGGGCATCGAGCGCGATCCCGCCCGCGAGTCCATCCAGATCCTGACGCTGTTCTACTCTATGTGCATCCTCATCACCGCCTACAAGATCCTGCGGCATTTCAAGCTCAGCGGCAAGGCGCTGTACATCCCGCTTCTGCTCATCAGCCTGCATCCGGCGTTCACGCTGCTCTCCGGCAGCATCAACAACGACGTGCTGTCCGTGGCGCTCATGATGGCGGCGCTGCTCTTCATGCTGCGCTGGTACGACAAGCCCACGATGGCGAACATCGCCTGCATCGCGCTCTTTGTCGGGCTCGGCATGATGACAAAGCTCTCGGTAGGACTGGTCGCCCCGCCGATTGCTGTAGTATTCATCTACGCCTTCATCCGCAACATCAAAAAGGATGCCGTGAAGTATCTCAAGCAGTTCGGCGTGTTCTGCGTCATCTGCTTCCCGCTGGCGCTCTGGTTCGGCATCCGGAACTATATCCGGTGGGGCGTACCGATCACGTACATCATGAAGCTCTCGGAATCTGCCAAGCAATACATCGGCGACCAGAGCTTCCTGTCCCGGATCACGGACTTTTCCCCGCAGCAGCTCAGCTCCGTCTATGAGCAGTGGGTCTATGTCGATGATGACGGCGTCCGGCAGAACTACAACGAATACAACCCGCTCATCACGCTCCTGAAGAATTCCCTCTTCACCGAGAACATCAACGAAAGCTGTTTCCCGGAGGGCTCGTTCATCAACACGCTCAATGTGGGATTCTTCTGGCTGAATGTGGTCATTGCGGCGGCAGCGCTGATCGCCATGATCGTCATGTGCATCCGCAAGTGCAGTACGCCGAAGGTGAGCAGGCTCTTCCTGACGTTCTTCTATGTGGTGATGATGGTCTCCTACTATGTCACAGCCGCGAAGTATCCCTTCACCTGCACGATGGATTTCCGCTATATCACGCCCACCGTCATCACAGGCGGGCTGTTCCTCGGTCTGCTGCTCCGGCAGTTCGGCGAAAAGGAAAGCAAGGCCGGGAAGATTGCCATAGATCTCACCGGGATCGCAACACTGGCGTTCGGACTGTGCTCGTGTACGGTGTATCTGGCGCTTTGTTATTGAACATGATACGAAAAAGCCACCCCGCAAAGGGTGGCTTTCTCAGTCTGTCAAAAAAGTGTCAAAGGCACAAAACGGGGTTTTTAGGGGCGGAGCCCCTAAAGCGGCTGCGGTGCGCAGCACCGCCAATAATTCCTCCCCCGCTTGCGGGGGTGACTCCCCACGGGGTGGGGAGATGTCCGCAGGACAGAGGGGACGCGCCGCCCGTAAGGCGGGTGCCGCCGAAC
>JAGADP010000021.1 GCA_017828885.1 Oscillospiraceae bacterium
CGCAGGAAGAAGATGCGCTGTGCATGGAGCGGCGTATCATTTCCCGGGTAATAAATGCTCTTGGCATCTCCGACCAGATCGGTATACTCTGGATGCTGGTAAAGGAATATGTTCGCCGGCATGTAGCCGCCTTGCTCATACACGGACAGCCGGTCGCCTTCACAAAGCTCGCCCTTATAAACGGTGTTGATCCGAATGTTGAGCTGTGTGTAAACAGTCTCTCCGGCCTTCGTATACCAGAACTGATCTACATCTGCCAGAACGATCAGTTCGGAGGCTTTGCACATCCATTCCAGCTCCACTCTTTCAGGCTCTGCCGGCATGATGATCGGCGCGCTCTCACGCATGGTATAATAGGTGGCGCCTTTCGCAAAGTTATACTGCGGCTGGACGCAGAGATCAATAGATTTCCGGATCGTTTCCTGCGGCGTGGCTTCTTTGGAATCGGTTGTGTCAGGGACGTCGTCGATCGGGACATCCGGCACCGGATCAAAGGGATGATCCGGTTCTTTATCAGGCGGCATGGTCGGTGACTGGCTGATCTCTGTCGTGCTTAGCGGCATAGTCTCTGTAGCGATGCAAGTCGTTGATTTTTCAACTGGATCCGTGACTCTCTGCGTTGTGTCAGGTTGTGTCTGCTGCTGTGGTGCCTGTGTGGCAGCCTGCGCAGTGGTCGAGAGCAGCTTATCTGTAGTGGTGCGCCCGGTCGCCGGGGAAGTGGCAGCCGTCTCCGGAAGGGCAGTAGTCCCCTGCCCTGCTGTGGTCGTTGCGGCAGGGGAAACCTGCGGTTCGGATGCCTTCGGCGGCTCTGTAGAGTCTTCGGAAGGCTCTGTTTCAACCGATTTGACGCCATCCGTCTCCTTTAGGTTTTCGTCCACCGTCATGGTGGTCGTTTCGGTCGGCTGCATGATCATCGGCAGGCGTTCATGGCTCATGTTCTGGTACACGCCAACGCCGACTGCCAGCATGACAGCTGCGGCCATCGCAGGGATCACATATAGGATCGGTTTCCTGCGTGAATGCCGGATCAGAGCATGGCTTGCTGTGCTCTCACGCTGGGAGAGCTGCTCCAGAAATTCACGCTCACGTACAGGGTCTGGGGAAGGATAGGTGTCCTTCAATCCGCTGAGCGCTTTCTTGAATGCATTCATCCTATCCCCTCCTCTCCGAACGCATTTTTCATGGTTTTCAGGATCTTTTTGATCCTACGATTCATCGCGAACCAGGATACACCGTACATGCCGGCGATGTCCGTCACACTCAGCTCCGAGACATACCGCAGTGTGATAATGTCCTTGTCCTCCGCAGGCAGCGAGTCAAGGATGCTGCGGAGCGTGAAACGATCGCTCCAGCCTGGATCAACGCTGCGTGGATCGGGCAGATCCTCCGGGAGCTCCTCGGGCTTTTTGCGGCGGTATTCGTCAATGCACAGGTTCCTTGCGATGGTATATAAGTACTGCATCTCCTTGCCGGAATTCTGGTATTCGGGGTGTTCGAGGTAGCGCAGGAAGGTCTCCTGGGTCAGATCCTCGGCAAGGGTCGGATCGCTGATCCGGCTGCTGCAGAACTGGAAGATACGTTTATATTGTTCTTTAATGTCCATGGATCACCCCTTGCCCTCTCTTTAGATATTTTGACGATCAAAAACACAAATCTTGCGCTTTAAAATTGTAAACTTTCTGTGAACAAGCAAGAATGCTCATTTTTTATTATACCATAATTATCCTGTAAATGCAAGTATTTAAAGCAAACGATCGAAAAAAACTGTTGCATTTCTGTGTGGGATATGTTATACTAAATGAGAAGTCATACCTGCCGATGGAACAGGAATGACGAGATCACTCGACATAGCAAGGAGGACATCGTTATGACAGAATTGAAGGGCAAATGGGTACTCATCACCGGTGCAAGCAGAGGTATTGGCCGGCTCGCTGCGGTCTGTATGGCGCAGCAGGGCTGCAATCTGATCTTACACAGCCGTAAGAAAGCAGGTACTGCTGAACTGGCCGAGGAAGTAAGCGCAATGGGCGTTGAGGCTTATTCCGTAGAGGCTGAGCTGTCGGATACTGCATCCGTAGCAGCAATGCTGAAAGAGATCGACGATACGGGCACGCAGGTTGACGTGATCCTGAACAATGCCGGGCTCCAGATTGGCTATCGGGTGGACTATCTCAACACGCCGCTCGAAGATTTCCCGGTCAGCTTTGCGATCAATACAATTGCGCCGATGCAGATCTGCTATCATTTCCTGCCGGGGATGATCGAGCGCGGCTTCGGACGCATCGTGAATACCACAAGCGGCATTGCGCTCGAACCGGAGCAGGCTGGCTATTCCGCCAGCAAGGCAGCGCTGGACAAGGTGTCGATCGACCTCGGCAGTAAGCTTCGGGGCTCGGATGTGATCATCTCACTGGCGGATCCCGGCTGGTGCAGAACGGATCTTGGCGGCCCGATGGCACCGAATGCACCGGAATCTGCTGTTCCTGGCGTTGTGGTCGGTGCATTTGTCAATGACGGCAAGTCCGGCCGGATCTTCCGGGCACAGGAGTATGCGGGCATGACGCTTGCCGACGCTGTAGCAAAGGCAGAGCAGGTCGAGAGCCCCTACCAGAACTAATACTATAAAAGCCGTCGGAGCGTATCCGACGGCTTTTTGCATTATAAGAGTTTAGCTGCCCATTCGCTTTCCTTGAAGCCGATTAGAACGAAGTCATCAGAGATCAGTAGCGGGCGCTTGACGAGCATGCCATCTGTGGCAAGGAGCGCAAGCATTTCCTCCTCGGTCATGGTCGGCAGCTTGTCTTTGAGGCTCAGGGAACGATAGAGCAGGCCGCTGGTGTTAAAGAAACGCCGTAGCGGCAGCCCGGAGCGTGCCTGCCATGTCCGCAGTTCATCAGCGGATGGGTTCTGTTCGGCGATATGGCGCTCCTCATAGGGGATATGATTTGCATCGAGCCATTTTCTGGCCTTCTGGCAAGTCGTGCATTTCGGATAACAAAGAAAGAGCATGGGGATTCCTCCATTCTGTGTGAGATTGACGATAATCTGCATAAAACGTCCCGTTTCCCATATACTATACCAGATCATACATGGGAGGGATCGCAATGAAGCATATCAAATGGGTGGAGCTGCTGATCTATGTGATCAGTGCGGAGCTGGTCGGGGCGCTGTCCGGGATCGCATCGGGCGGGAATTTCGGCGAGTTTTATCAGTCGCTACAGCAGCCGCCTTTTGCACCACCGGGATGGCTGTTTCCGGTCGCATGGGTGCTATTGTATGCACTGATGGGCATTTCGGCTTACCAGATCAGCAGGACAGAGCATTCGCAGGGAAACGCGGCTTTAAAGCTATACTGGATCCAGCTTGCTGTCAATTTCCTCTGGAGCCCGGTATTCTTCCGGTTCCATTCGCTTGGCGGTGCGGCTGTGGTGATCCTTGTGCTCCTTGCTCTAGTGACGGTGATGGCCGTATGGTTCTGGCGGATCCGGCGCAGCGCAGGGCTGCTGAACATCCCTTACGTCCTGTGGACGGCCTATGCGACCTATCTGACGCTGGGGATCCTGAAACTGAATACCTGAAGTAAGAAAACGCCGGGATCATGCTCCGGCGTTTTCTGTATCCTACAATTACTTGACAACGTTAACAGCTGCGTCGAAGTCCTTGCCGGCCTTGGCATTGACGATCGTCATGGCATTGGAATCATACTCAATGTCGATTACAAAGCCGCAGAAGCCCGGGTTATTGGCAAGATCCATGGTTACAGTTGCGACATCGCCCTGCTTGGCAGCAACGCTGTTGATCTTGAGGGTGAAGTCACTGGAGGACATCTCTGCCTGAGAAGAAACGTCGGTGTTGATCGCTACCTCACCGTTGATCTTGTCCGGCTCATACTTCACCAGATCCCAGCTTGCAATATCCGTCATGGAGATGGATACCGGATAGTTGCCGTCCGGAGTATCCTCATTGACCTTGAATGTGATGACAAGGAACTCACCGTTGAAGGTGTAGTCGCCCATCTGGCTCATATCCAGCCAGTAAGCCTTACAGGTGTCGTAGGCAGGGGTATAATTGGAATTCTGCGCCTTGCTGCTGTCTGCGTTCTCGGTTACGGGAACTACGACTTCACGGGTCTC
>JAGADP010000158.1 GCA_017828885.1 Oscillospiraceae bacterium
CGCTTCGAGCGTCTGCTGTGCCGTCTGACGGGAAAGCCCTGCCATTTCCGGCATCACGACTTGCTCATCCGCCGGCGCAGAGACATTCGAGCTCGGATGGAACACGACCGTCCTGTCGCGCATCGACCAGAGCGCCATCCCGAACCCGCCGCAGAGGATCACCGTTGCCGCCACAAACGCACCGCCATGCAGAAGCGTCCGGGTGAAGCTCCGCTTCGGCGCTTCCGTCACGATGCCGCCGACGGCATCCGCATCCTGCCGCAGATCCCGCTGCAGCTCCTCCCGCAGCCGTTCTGTCAGCGTATCCGGCGCATGAACGCTGTCGTAGGCCTGCCTGATCTTATTCTCAAAACTCATGCTCCGTCACCTCCCAGGATCTTGCGAAGCTTTTCTCTCCCACGGCTCAGATGCTGTCCGACCGCCGCCGCCGACCGTCCCGTCAACGAAGCGATCTCGGCTGCACTGTAGCCCTCATAATAATGCAGATAAATGGCCGTGCGGTACTTCTCCGGCAGCCCCAGCACCGCCTTCAGGACGGCGGAATCTCCCGGCGCGTCTCCCCCATCGGGAAACAACGTAATATCCACATCGGCACGCTTCCGGAACCATGCGCTCCGCAGGAGATTGCGCCCTGCATTGATCGTCACCCGCAAAAGCCACGCTTTCTCGTGCGTTTCGTCCTCAAATTCCGGATCCATGCGGAAGTATTTGAAGAACACCTCCTGCGTGATGTCCTCGGCATCCTCATGGCATCCCGTGACCGTCAGCGCCGTGCGGTAGACAAGATCCTTGTACTTGTCGAGCGCCGCAAAGCTCACGCCGGTCATGCGGATCGTTTTCTTCTGTATCCCGAGCGGGATGTCTGTTTCACTGGCTGAAAGCATCTGCCCACCTCCTTTTCCGGCTCTTTACTCTCCAAACACATCAGACGGCGCATTTTTGACAGCCGCCAGCAGAAATCAGCGTTTTGTACAATTTGCGGCGGATGGATTTATGCACCCTGCTGCATGCGTGTATCTATGTATCATGATAGCATGTTTGGCGGAGAATGTCAAGGCTCTGCTTTCCATTTCTGACCATATCATTTATCCCTGTTTTCCGTAAAAAAGCATTGATTTCTGACGAAAACTATGCTATAATATAGATGTATGTGTGCTTTTGACTAACTGGCAGAAGAAACGGAAAGGAACGGTTCTATGAGCGTATTTGTCGAATTTCAGAACGTCAGAAAGACCTATAAGACCGGAGAAATGGAGATCCATGCCCTCCGGGATGTGAACTTCGAGATCAACAAGGGTGAATTCTGCGTGATCGTCGGCGCATCCGGCGCGGGCAAGACCACCATCCTCAACATCCTCGGCGGCATGGACACGCTGACGGACGGCCATGTCTGGCTGGACGGCACCGAGATCTCGAGCTATAACAAAAAGCAGCTCACCGCCTACCGGAGGTATGACGTGGGCTTCGTGTTCCAGTTCTACAACCTCGTCGGCAACCTGACCGCCAAGGAGAATGTCGAGCTGGCGGCGCAGATCTGCAAGGATCCCCTCGATGCCGAGGAGGTGCTGATGCAGGTCGGCCTCGGCGAGCGCATGAAGAACTTCCCGGCGCAGCTCTCCGGCGGCGAGCAGCAGCGTGTGGCGATCGCCCGCGCCCTGGCCAAGAATCCCAAGCTGCTCCTCTGCGATGAGCCGACCGGCGCCCTCGACTACAACACCGGCAAGGCCGTGCTGAAGCTGTTGCAGGACACCTGCCGGAAAAAGGGCATGACGGTCGTGGTCATCACCCACAACTCCGCACTTGCGGCAATGGCTGACCGCATCATCACGGTCAAGTCCGGCACCGTTTCGAGCATCCGCATGAACGACCACATCGTCGATGTGGCAGATATTGAGTGGTGACGGCATGAAGCGGAATATGATGCGGCGCACGACGCTGCGTGAGATCCGGGCGACACTCGGGCGCTTCCTTGCCATCATGGCGATCATCATGCTCGGTGTCGGCTTCTTTGCGGGCATCCGCGTCACCATGCCGGACATGATCGCCACGGTCGATCGCTTCTTCGAGGCGGGCAACCTCTACGACTTCCGGCTCGTCTCCACCCTCGGCTGGGAGGAGCAGGATGTCGATGCGCTCCGGGAGCAGGAGGGCGTGCGGTTCGCCGAGGGCTGCCATTCACTCGATGTCATCTGCGAGGGAGAGGACGAGACAGGCTTCGTCCTGAAAACGCACTCCATCCCCAAAGACATCAACCTGTTGCAGCTCACCGAAGGACGCATGCCGGAGAGCCCGGATGAGTGCCTCATGGACGCCGGCATGGCAGAGACCACCGGCATGACCGTCGGCAGTACGGTACGTGTGTCCGATTCCAACGACGAGGACACCATCGACGCCCTGAAATACCAGGAATTCAAAGTCGTTGGCGCCTGCCATTCGACCTATTACCTGAACTTTGAGCGCGGCACGACCTCCATCGGTGACGGTACCGTGCTTGCCTATCTGTATCTTCCGCCGGAGTCGTTCGATGTGGATTACTATACCGAGATTTTCGTCTCCCTCGACAATGACGATGCGCTCTACTCCAAGCCCTACAAGGACACCATCAAGGCGCTCACGCCCGTCTGGGAAAACCTGACCGATACACAGGCGACCGCCCGGTATGACCGGATCGTTGCCGATGCGGAAGCGGAGATCGCCGACGGCCGCGAGGAGCTTGAAGAAAAGCGCGCCGAGGGGCAGCAGGAGCTTGACGATGCCAAGAAGGAGCTCAAGGACGGCAAGCAGGAGCTCGATGACGCCGAGCAGGAACTGGCCGACGCCAAACAGGAGCTGGATGACGCTGTGCAGGAGCTCACCGAGGCCAAGGAGGAGCTTGACAAGGCCGAGCAGGAGCTTGCAGACGGCAAGAAGAAGCTCGATGACTCCATGGAAGAGC
Source organism: Oscillospiraceae bacterium (assembly GCA_017828885.1). GTDB lineage: Bacteria > Bacillota > Clostridia > Oscillospirales > Ruminococcaceae > UBA3855. The sequence goes on from JAGADP010000158.1 coordinate 2,936, forward strand.
TCGACAAGGCCGAAAAGGAGCTTGCGGACGGCAAGCAGCAGCTTGACGACAACGGAAAGAAGCTTGAGGATGCCAAGCGGCAGCTTGACGAGTCCGAGCAGCAGATCATAGACGGCGAGTCCCAGCTTGCCGCCGGTCAGCAGCAGCTTGATGCGGCATGGGCGGAGATCAATGCCGGTGCAGCGCAGATCGACGATGCCGAATCCCAGCTTGCCACCCAGGAGCAGGCGGTGCAGATGCAGATCGAACAGCTCCAGCCGATGTGGGACATGCTCCCCGAGGAGACGAAGGCGCAGCTCACCGCCGCACAGGAGCAGATCAATGCCGCCCGTGCGCAGCTACAGGCACAGCGCGCTGCCCTCGAGACCGGACGGCAGCAGGTGCAGGAGAACCAGAACACCCTCAATGCCAAAAAGCAGGAGCTCGCCGCCGGACGCGCTGCCTTTGAAGCGGGCAGAGCCGAATACGAGGACGGCAAGCGCCAGTATGACGAGGCCGTTGCCAAGTATGAGGAGGGCAAGGCCAAGTTCGAGGACGGCAAGAAGCAGTACGAGGACGGCCTGACAGACTACGAGGACGGCGTGAAGCAGTTCGAGGAGGGCAAGCAGAAGTACGAGGACGGCCTTGCCGAATATGAAGACGGCAAGCAGAAATACGAGGACGGTCTTGTCGAATTTGAGGACGGCAAGAAGGAATATGAGGACGGTCTGAAAGAGTACAACGACGGCAAGAAGGAATTTGACGAGAAGATCGCCGATGCCGAGCAGGAGATCGCCGACGCCGAGCAGGAGGTCGCTGACCTCGAAAAGCCGGATACCTTCGTGCTCGACCGCAACACCAACATCGGCTATTCCTGCTTCGAGAGCGACTCTCAGATCGTGGATCAGGTGGCGCAGGTCTTCCCGGTGTTCTTCATCCTTGTGGCGATCCTGGTGTGCATGACGACCATGAGCCGCATGGTCGAGGAGCAGCGTACCCAGATCGGCGTGCTGAAAGCGCTCGGCTACTCCGAATTCAAGATCATGGGCAAGTACATGGCCTACTCCGGCATCGCATCTGTGATCGGCTGCATCCTCGGGTATGCGATGGGTACGATCGTTTTCCCCGCGGTCATCTGGATGAGCTATGAGCTCATGTACATCCCGCTGCCGCTGGTATACCAGCTGAACTGGAAGCTGGCGCTGGCGATGCTGGGCGTATCGCTGCTGTGTTCGATGGGCACGACATGGCTGTCCTGCCGCATCGAGCTGAGCGAGACGGCCGCAAGCCTGATGCGTCCCAAGGCACCGAAGGCGGGCAAGCGCGTGCTGCTCGAATACCTGCCTTTCATCTGGAACCATCTGAAATTCCTGCACAAGGTCTCCATCCGGAATATCTTCCGGTATAAGCGGCGCTTCTTCATGATGGTCTTTGGTATCAGCGGCTGTACGGCGCTGCTGATGACGGGCTTCGGCCTGAAGGATTCCATCGCCGGTTTTGCAGACATCCAGTACGGCGAGATCATCCTGTCCGATGCACAGCTGGGCTTCAAGGAGAGCTACAGCGAAGTGCTCCCGTCCGATTTGCAGAAGATCATCGACGACAATACCGCGGACAGCCTGCTGATGCACGCAGGTTCGTGGGACCTGGTCACGGAGGAGAAGGTCAAGAGCCTGACGCTGATGGCACCCTATGAGACAGAGCGCATCGCGGA
>JAGADP010000159.1 GCA_017828885.1 Oscillospiraceae bacterium
AGACACCCCGCATCGGAGGTGCCTCTTTTCACTTATTTCACAGGAAGTGTAACCATTTCAACAACTGCCTTGAGGATGTTCAGGGCGTCTGTCTCATTGATCTTGCCGTTCTGGTCAACGTCAGCATTCTTCTGACCGTCCGCAGAGATCTTCTCATTCACCATGAGGTTCTTGTTCAGCGCGATAACGTCCACGATGGTAACAGCGCCGTCGCAGTTCACGTCACCGTACTTTACAGTGCCGGACGGGGTCGGCTTTGTGGCATCGGGATCAGCTGCCTCGATGCCCTCCGGGATCGGTGCATCTGCCGGAGCTTCGCCCCATACCTGCTTGCCCTCGATGTACATCGTCAGACCGTCGGTGAACTCCGGTGCAGCGTTCAGCTCCTTGCCGATCTCCTCGGCAGTGCGGATCTGCTCACGGCTGTAGTCATTCGTCGGATCCCAGATGAAGGTGTGCAGGTCGGTGCCGTCTTCCTTACCGCCCTCGATGATGGCGATCTTGTCAGCCATCAGTGCGAACTGGAACTGTGCCTTACCGTAGAGCTTGCTCTCCGGCCAGTGGATGTTCAGGTAGCAGTCGCCCTTGTCGTTGTACTGTACCACATCCACGGTACACTGGTACTCACCGTTGGTGTTGGATTTCAGGGAGTCGTAGTCGATGCGGACATTCAGGTCGTCGATCGTCTGGCCGTTCTTCAGCATCTCGCCGATGTTGAAGTAGTAGCGCACGTCGATGCCGTCCAGGTAACGCGGCGGCAGGAAGGTGTGGCTGTCGATCTCGACGAGCACCTGCGTTGCCATGTTGTCCTCCTGGCCGACAGCGGCCTTGAGGGTGAACTCCTGGATCTCGCCCTTGAGCTCGAGCTCACTCGGCGGGAAGTTCTCCTCGGGCTTGTCACCTGCATCCTTGCCGAGATACTTGTACAGACCGGCGCAGGCGCCTACGAAGCCGGCGTTGTAGTCAACGGCTACTTCGTTGTAGATATAGTCCTTGGTGATGTCACGGTGCCAGTCCGTCGCATCCGGGCCGCCGACCAGAGCGCCCCAGAGAACGTGGGTCTGCGTTGCCGGATCGTCCATGCTGTAGGTGGTGGAACCGTGGGATGCACGGTGGTGCGGATGGCTTGCGCCGTTCTTGAGGTCATAGCCGACGATGTAGGAGCGACCCATCGGGTTGTTACCCATGATGTAGCTCATCTGATCGGCGGACCAGCGCAGGAAGGTGTCATCGCCGGTCTCCTTCTGGTAAACCATTGCGCAGAGGAGCGCAGCCGTGTCATAACGTGCGGAGCCGTACTCGTTCAGCATTGCGAAGCCAGCCGGGGTCTTCATCAGGAAGGCACCCTGTGCATCTTCAAGATCCGGGATCTGGTCATAGGTGCAGGGCTTGTTCCAGAGCTCGTCATCCATGCCGAAGTACTTGTGGGAGGTCACGGCCGGCTCAATGCCGCCGGAAGCCTTGTTCTTGGCATACTCGGACTCGTTCATACCGGACCAGAACTCGAGGTTCCAGCGGAAGATGTACCAGTCACGGGCCGTGTTGGTCGCAGGCGCGAGCTTGGCAAATACGCCGCCCCATACGGTATCCCAGCAGTGTACCCAGATGTTCTGCCAGCATCTGCCGGTGTCGGTGATGATGCGGCGGATCCAGCCCTTGTACGGATGGCCGCCGTTGTCGAGCGTCACGCTCTCGTCCACGCCGATGATGTCCTCGATGTACTGGTCATCCTCGGTACACCAGTACAGCCATACAGCTGCCCAGGCAAGCTCGTCATAGTCATAGCTGGAGGTGTAGAAGCCGCCGTCATAGCCAAGGGAGGTAACGACCATCGTGGTGTTCTCGTTGCCCTTGTTGATGGCATCCGGATTCTCGGGATCATAGCCCTCATGCTCCTCTACCGGCTTATCATCGCCGGTGTTGGGCTTCTGCTTCTGCTCGGAGTGGGTCTCACAGGCGAACTTGTAGAGCGCCTTGGCAGCCTTCAGGGACTCGGCAGCGTACTCCGGCTCGGTATCCTTGAAGTTCAGGTAGTTGACAGCAAGGGATGCTGCAACGCCTGCGCACATATCGGAAGCAGGGGTCTCCTTGGTCGCAAAGTAGGCCGGACGCTCGAAGTCGAGCAGCCAGGTGCCCTGGAGGTCAGGGGTGATCCAGTAGTTGTGGTCGATGTTGCCCTCGCCGACCTGATAGCAGAACGCCAGGACGTCCTCGCCGTTTTCATCGTAGTACAGACATTTCAGGTAGTAGTCATTGAATGCGTGCAGGATCTGCTCGCAGTGCTCGGCCTGGCCGGCATCCTCGTAGGCTTCACGGAACTCGTAGTAGCCCCAGCCGACAGTGGAAGCGGCATAGCTGCCCGGGAGGCAGAACTTCACACAGTCACCGGCGTCGTGCATACCGCCCTCGACGTCGATCGTGCCGTCGCCGTCCGGGTCAAGGATGTCGCGGTGCTCGTCGATGAACTCCTGGGACAGGTTGGTGCCGCGCTTCTTCTCGGTCATCGGGATCAGCGGCACGGCGGCATCCTCCATGTGGCAGTTGCCGCGCCATTCCACATTGCCCGTTCTGGTGCCGCACTTGTTCTCGTCGTAGAAATACAGCGAGAGCTGGAGCGCCTTGGCAAAATTCACATCCACAGGCTCGAGCGTGTCCGGATCGGGCAGGTTCTTGTCCTCCGGTGCGACTGTCTCAAGCTCTTCTCCCTCTGCGCCTGCACCAGCAAAAGCAGTAAGCGGTACTGCTCCTGCAATGAGCAAGGCGGAGCCGGTCAGCAGTGCCAGCGCACGTCTGCCGATTGTTTTCTTCATGCTATTTCCTCCTTTAAAAAATAAACACGGAACGCACCTCGATGCGCCCCTGAAAATCTTGCCCTTCACTCAGAAAAGCAAGTAATTGCGTACACGGCTGCGCCATGCACACCATCTCCAAAAGCCTGCACTCCCGGAGATCCCCCCAGCTTTTTGTGCCCGGTCTCTCTGTTCCGGGTATAATTGTTCACAAAATCGACTGTCTGTATATATTGTAGACCATTTTAAAGAAAATGTCAATAGTTTTTTAAAAAATTTATAGGGTGAATTTAATAATTCAGTTGTGCATATCATACTTTTCCGGGAGTAATATCGAAAACGATTTATCCAGCAGGGCATAGTTTATTTAATACGTATCGTATATTACAAAAAAATTTTAAAAAACAGTTGATTTTTTCAAGGAAATGTGGTATGATATATAGGTAGACTGTTCTGACCAGGATAGAGGCAGAACGAATGATGAATAGGAGGATTGCTATGCTGCTTTACCTTTACCGTGACACAAAGGAAAATGTAGTACATGCGTCAGAGAACCAGAAGACGACCGGCTGCCGTGTTAACCTGATGAAGCCGGACAACGTTTCTCGCTATCTCAACGAGGGGAAGACTGTACAGGACGCAATGGGTGTCCTGGACAATGTTACATGTCCGAAATGCAGTGACAAGTTCGTCAAAGTGATGATGAAGCAAGAGAGCAAGCAGATGAAGCTGATGGCCAAGGAGGACCAGAAGCGCCGCGATGATGATGCCGGAATGGTCTCTCTTGCCGAGGTACAGGAGGAGAAGGAACGTAAGGCAAGAATGGCTTCCAAGCGTGCCGCTGCTGCTGCCGAGGAGGCTGCCAAGGCCGCTGCTGCCGAAAAGCAGTTCGCCGAGGAGATGGCGCGCCGCGAGAAGGAGGCCGCCGAGGCTGCCGCCAGAGCCGCCGCTGCAAAGCCGGCTCCCGCACCTGTTGCACCGCAGCCCGCAGCTCCCGCACCCGCTCCGGCTCCCGAGCCGGTTCTGCCGGGATTCCAGGAATACAAGGCTCCGCCCAAGAGACCGGCAGCTGCTCCGGCAATGCCGCAGGGCAGACCCACTACGACCAGCTACGGCGGTTTCGATCTCGGCGACCTCGCACAGTTCGCCGTACAGACCGCAGGCGACCCGACGGCAGCCGCTTTTGCTGCCAATGAGGGCAAAAACCCGAACATCCTCGCTTCTTACGCACAGCAGCAACAGCCTCAGTCGGCTCCGGCACCTGCTCCTGTTGCGCCGCCGCCCGCAGCACCCGCTCCGGCACCTGTAGCGCCGCAGCCTGCTCCGTCGGTACTCAGTGACCCGAACGACATCATGGCTCAGTTCGGTATCCCGGCTCCGCAGCCCGTACAGCCTGTACAGCCCGCTGCACAGCCGGCACCCGCTGCTCCGGTAACAGAGACCGTCAGCGACATCATGGCAGAATTCGGTATCCCGGCTCCGACCGCACCGACTACCTCGATCGACGACATCATGGCCGAATTCGGTGTGACATCCCAGCCTGCTGCAAAGCCGGCACCGGCTCCCGCTCCGGCACCTGCTTCCGCTCCTACACCGGCTGCTCCTGTTGTAACCGGCATGGACGATATTATGTCGCAGTTCAGCGTACCCTCTCCGGCTGCTCAGGCTCCCAAGCCTGCACCGGCTCCCGCTCCTGCACCGGCTGCTCCTGTCGTGACCGGCATGGACGATATCATGTCGCAGTTCAGCGTGCCTTCTCCGACTGCTCAGGCTCCGAAGCCTGCACCGGCTCCGGCACCTGCTCCCGCCCCGGCCCCGGCTGCTCCTGTTGTGACCGGCATGGACGATATTATGTCGCAGTTCAGCGTGCCTTCTCCGGCTGCCCAGGCTCCGAAGCCTGCACCGGCTCCGGCTCCCGCTCCGACACCGGCTCCGGCTGCTCCGGTACTGACCGATATGGACGACATTATGGCGAAGTTCAGCGTGCCCTCTCCGGCTGCTCAGGCTCCGAAGCCCGAACCGGCTCCGGCTCCTGCTCCCGCTCCGGCTGCTCCGGCTCCCGCAGCTTCTCCGCTGATGGCTGGCATGGACGACCTGATGGCACAGTTCGGTGTTTCCGCACCGTCCGAGCCTACGGTAACACCTGTCATTGACCCGATCGTAGAGCCTGCTCCGGCTCCTGCCGCAGCACCTGCTTCTAATGTAAATGACCTGATGGCACAGTTCGGTCTCTCCGAACCGGCACCCGCAGCTCCGTCCCGCGATGCGATGGACGACCTCATGGCACAGTTCGCCGCTGCCGGTGCATCTCTTGATGATTCCGTGGATGCAGGCGATCCTTCGCTGCTGAACGCCAATGCCTCGGTCATCCCCACCGTTGCGACAGAGATCGTAAACGAGCCCGCAGCAGACAACCTCATGTCCCAGTTCACTGCTCCCGAGCCGCCTAAGCCGTCTCCGCTGAGCATGGACGACCTGATGCAGGAATTCAACGCACCGAAGCCGGCTCCGGTCGAGGTCGTTTCTACCGAGATCGTTCCCGAAGCTCCTACCAATGCACCGGAAGCTACGGATATTGATGAGTCCGCATTCGATATGATCGCTGACCAGATGTTTGGCAATCTGCAGACAGAGGAAGCTCCGGCTGCACCTGCACCTGCTCCGGCACCTGCACCTGTTTCGGAGGTCATCACGGTCGAGGCAGAAGCACCTGCTCCGGCTCCGGCACCCGCTCCGGCAGCAACAGCACCGGCTCCTGCTCCGCAGGCAGCTCCCGCTCCGGCAATTCCGGAGGTACCCGCAGCCGCTGCACAGCCGCAGCAGCCCGCAGCTTACCAGAATCCGCAGCAGATGGGCGGCATGATGATGAACCAGCAGCCCTACGCACAGCCTGTTCCGCAGTTTATGGGCTACGATGCGACCGGCAAGCCGGTATACGCATACACACAGCCGATGATGCAGCCGCAGTTCATGGGCTACGATCCGACCGGCAAGCCGATCTATGCACAGGTTCCCGGTATGCAGCAGCCTGTTCAACAGCAGCCCGTACAGCAGCAGCCGGCCGCACAGCCGCAGCAGCCTGTACAGCAGCAGATCCCGCAGCAGCCCGTTCAGCAGCCTGCACCGCAGCAGCCTGTGATGCAGCAGCCGCAGCTCACCCAGCAGCAGCTTCTGCAGCAGCAGATGCTCCAGCAGCAGCAGATGCTCCAGCAGCAGATGATGCAGCAGCAGCACTTTGTACAGGGCGTACATGTTTCCACGATCGGCCAGAACGACGATATTCCGGACATGGTCAAGAGCGCACTTGCCAAGTCGGCAGTTCCGCAGGGCAATATCTTCGATCACCAGGGCGGTGCTGTTCCGGTGATGGAAAACATCGACGATATTCTGTCCTCTATGGGCGAGGAAAGCCCGACTGTCACCGCACAGAAGCGCGATGATCCGGGTGTACAGCTCGATTATGAGGAATACAAGCCGAAGCAGAAGAAGACCTCCGGCAAGCGTAAGGCTACGAGAAGCCCCGAGGCGCAGGTCTCCGAGAAGGAGCGTAAGCGCCGCGAAAAGATCGACGCACAGTTCAAGAAGGATCTTGCCAAGAGAGGCTTCTGATCTAACATACTTCACAAATTCGATTCCGCAATGGGCGACCGTTGCGGAATCCTGTTATAAGGAGAAAAGCGATGAACGAACAGGAAAAGAAGGATCTGTTACAGCAGATCCAGTCACGCATGACCGGCGACCGCGTGCAGGACACCGCCATCCTCGAGGAGGAGATCAACAGGCTCGAAGGGCAGGAGAATGCCAATGAGATCGCCGATGAGCTGTTACAGATGGCCTATGGCATGATCACCGACGAGGAGCAGGCCTATCTGCAAAAGACGCTCTACATTGACGGAAAGTCCCTCGGCCATATCTATGCCGAGACATCCGATCTGATGCGCAAGGGGAACCGTGCCGAGGCGCTCAAGCTCTCCCGCGCCCTGTATGAGCACATTTTGATGCACTTCCGCGAGAGTGACACGGAGCGTTTCTTCAGCTTCCGCAATCCGTTTGAGTCGAATCTGTACCACATCCTGTACCATCCGACCAAGCGGCTCATCAAGACACCGTTTGACTTCACGCTGTACATCGGCGCCCATGCCTACAATCTGGTAGAGGCAGGCCGTGCGCCCGAGGCGATCCCGGTGCTGAAGGAAGCCATCCGCTTCAATCCGGTGAATCCGGATCCGCGCTTTGAGCTGGCAGAGGTCTACAAGCTGACGGGCGACAACGACAAGCTCTTTGAGACAGTCATGGACACGCTCCCGATCTGCACGAGCGCCTATGCGATCTCCCGCTGCTATTCTAATCTTGGCTTCTGGTGCGTCAATACCAAGGACTATGACAGCGCCGTCCGCTTCTATTACGAGAGCCTGAATTTCGCCGATCATCCGGCCATTGCAGGCGAGCTCAAGCACATCGAGGTGCTCAGCGGCAAGCCGCTCGTTCCGCCGACCAAGGAAATGATCAACAAGGCATTTGCCAAGTACGAGATCTATCACGGCCCGGGTCAGGAGGTGCTGCATGTGGCACATGAGCTGGCAAAGCAGGCAAACGAAGCCGGTCAGCTCCGTGAGGAAGCCTTCTACCTCAACATCATTGTCAGCCTGATCCATGACGACGAAGCACAGATCCGGCTCAACGAAATCGTAGCGCAGTTGAGCGCTGAGTAACACGAGAGCGGCACTCATTGAGTGCCGCTTTTGAAACGGAGGATCACTATGAAAGGACAACTTCTCGCAGCGGCAGTGCTGAGTGCTGCCATGTTCGTACAGCCGCTGACGGCTGCGGCAGCCTATGAGAGCGCCGAGGAGATCAAGCTCGCAGTACGTCCGATGCAGACGGCGGAGGGCATGTATCATCCGGAGGGCAGCCAGACGCTCTATGTCAGCCCTGCGGCGGCAGTCTCGGGCGCTCAGATGCATATCGGCGTCTTCATCGAGGCGGAGCGTGCGGAACTGAATATGATCGTGTTCGAGCTGGAAACGAGCAGTGATCGCCTGACATTCCTCCCGGATACGTTCCGCAATCCCAAGATGGATATGGCGGCGGAGGCAAGCACCTACTCCTTGCCGGACGGTACGACATTCGAGAGCCAGTATCTCCCCTACTGTCTCGGAAAGGTCACGGAGAAGGGGCTCTACAAGCCGGCCTGCTATACGATGCTGCACAATTTTCCGGAGGACGGCCGGAGCTTCCGTGTGAACTGGCAGTACGGCTTTTACAGCGATGAGGATGTCAATGCGACGGCGTTCCTCGGCGGAAAGTCCGATGCATTCAGCTTTGTGGAGATGGATATGCAGCTTGCAGCGGGGACGGCGCCCGGCGTGTATGAGATCGCCTTCAATGCGACGGATTCCGTAGCGGAGGACGAGAACAAGAGCCACACGATCATCACCAGCTATGAGGGCACTCTACAGCACAGCGCCTATGCCGATATGGTACCGGGGCTCAAACCGCTCGAGATCATCGTTGGAGCAGCACAGCTTGACGGCGATGCGGAGGTCTTCCGGTTTGCAGATGATACCGCTGCCCCCTCCCCTGCCGATCTGACCGGCACCGTATCCCGTTTGCAGGATGGGACACTGGCGGCGGCATCCCTGACGGAGGAGAGCTTCACGTATGACGTGGCACCGGGCTTCCCGGATGTCGTGACGGTGCCGGAGGTCTCGGATGCGGCACTCCTCTGCGACGGTCTGCCCGTTCTGACGGCAGAGGGCAAGCCCGTCACAGTCTCCTACCGGATCGGATGCCGTGGCGACGTCGATCTGGACGGCGCGGTGACGGCTTCGGATGCGGCAAGGATCCTGATCTTTGCCGCGCAGCAGGGCGCCGGCGAAGAAGCCTCCCTGGCCGATGCGGAAAACGAGAACTTTGCCGAATTCCTCGGCGATGTGAACGGCAACGGCGTATCCGGGGAGCTCAATGCCTCCGATGCTGCCTGTGTGCTGATCTATGCGGCCATCAACGGCAGCGGCAGAACACCGGACTGGCAGGAGATCCTCCATCCGACGAACTGAACAGACACAAAACCTCCTCACCGCGTTGCAGTGAGGAGGTTTTCTCTTGTTCCAATGATTTCATCTGCCTTGCAGCAGACGCATGACCTTGGGGGCAGCGATCCGGAACCACGAGCAGAAATGCTCCGGCTCCGTCAGCAGCTCCTGTTTGAGCTCGTCAAAGCGGATCCAGCGAAGGCGCTCGATCTCCCCGGAATCAAACCGGCATTCGCCGCTGTATTCGCCGACAAACACATGGTCGTACTCATACTCGAACAGATCGTCCGCATATCTGGAGAAGTATACGAAGTCAAACAGCTCCCGCAGCTCGCAGGAAATGCCCAGCTCCTCGCGGAGACGGCGTTCGGTCGCCTCCGGCAGCGTCTCACCGTGACGGGGGTGGGAGCAGCAGGCATTCGCCCACAGCCCGCCCGAATGGTACTTGCCGCGGTTGCGCTGCTGGATCAGCATCCGGTCACCGTCCACGATAAACACCGAAAATGCCCGGTGCAGCCGTCCCAGACGGTGTGCCTCTGCCTTATCCATCGTGCCTATCTCGCGGTCATCGAGATCGACCAGGATCAATTCCTCCATCTTGCTGCCTCCTCATAAAAGCCGGCATCTCCCCTTTCGTCAGCAAGGGGAGATGCACAATGTCGTTTCTGTTTTCCGGCTTATTCGATCGTCAGGATGTCCGTGAAGCCGGTCATGTCAAAGATCTCTAAGATGTCATCATTGCAGCCGGTAATGACCATGCCGCCCTTCTTGTTCATCAGCTTCTGCGCAGCGAGCAGAACGCGGAGGCCTGCGGAAGAGATGTACTCGAGCCCCTCCATATCAAAGCGGATGTCATTCACGTCTTCGGTCTCTTCCTTGATGACCTTCTCGAGCTCAGGGGAGGTGGTAGTGTCCAGTCTGCCCTCAAGTGCAATGACCAGAGAGCCGCCGTCTTTTTTCTTGTTGATCGTCATGTTCATAACTTCCTTTCAATAAGATTCTAAATGATATATGAAGTACCGGAAGGTACACCATAGCATTACGGTGGATCAGAAGCACTTTCTGATCGTCAGGATATTGCTGTTGTCCTTATACTCGTAAGTGACATCGTTCATGCTCTTCTTCACCATGAAGATGCCCAGACCGCCGATCGGTCTGTCATCTGCCGAGAGGGTGATGTCCGGATCCTTCTTCTGGAGCGGGTCATAGGGCACGCCCTGGTCGATAAACCGTATGGTGATGCTGCCGCCGTCCTCGGGAATGTCCGCTTCGATCCGGACAGAGCCGGCACCGGAGGGATAGCTGTAATGGGCGATATTGACAAAGATCTCCTCCACAGCCACCTGCATCTGGAGACATACTTTCATCGGAACGTCGTGCTTTTCCATGATCTCCTCCAGAAATGCGATCACGTCATTCAGTTTTTCGACCGCTGCCGCAACGTTTAACTCATACATTCTGTTTTCCCTCCATTCCAGAACAAGTCTACCCATACTCTTTTATTATACCAGATAACAAGAGCATTGTCATTCATCATTCATGCAAAATTGGAAAATTTGTATAGATGCACAAGAAGTATCCACACGATATGTGCAATGTGACATCGCCTCTGATGGTGAAAAGAGATAGCTGCATCGCCGTTTTCGCCAATACTACTTAAAATACGATTATTTCCAGGGCGCATAGAAATTGTAAATTATTTGTAAAACCGCCCCGATACCGATTGACGGCTATTAAGAAATGTAGTATGATGAAAAACGAGGGCGGATCCGGGGGAAACCGGAAGACAAGACAAAAGAGGTCTGCCAATATAAGAAAGGATATGGAATTTATGAAACATCGGAACAAGAACAAGATGCTTGCAGGTGTATTTGCTGTGCTGTTTGTGATGCAGACGAGTGCAGTGGGTATGCCTGCTTTTGCTGCTGAGATCGCCGATACAGCTGCACTGGCCGCCGAGGCCACGGCTGTTGAGGAGACCATTGCACCGATCGCGGAGGATACCGCGATCGAAACGCCGCCCGCTCCGACCGAGAGCTATGTGGCTCCCACCGAGGCCAAGGAGGACAAGATCGTCATCGCCGGCAACTTCACCATGCCCGACCAGATCTACCAGGGCGAGGATGTGGCCGTCATCGGCGCTGTTTACTCTGCCGTTTCCGCACTGAAAACTGTGACAGTCGGCGTCTACAGCACAACCGGCGGCTTTGTGACCGGTGCAACGGCTGAGCCCAATACCGACTTTTATGACATCAGCCGTCTCGACGAGCTGGTAGAGTTTGGCAAGCTCGCTGTGGGCACCTACAACTTCGTCGTGACCGCTGCCAACGCCTCCAACTCCGATGTGACACTGATGGTCAAGCAGTTCGAAGTCAAGGAGAAGACCGTTGCTCCCGTGACGGACAACATCAGCATCTACGGCGCTTCCGAGATCCCGGCTTCGATCGTTTCCGGCACGCCCGTTTCGGTACGCGGCACCGTGACCTCCGAGGTCAGCCTGCTCCAGTCGGTGACTGTTGCCGTTTACAATGACAAGATGGTGCGCGTCACCAGTGCTTCTGCACGTCCGGATGCGCTTTCCTATGACCTGAGCAAGCTCGACAGCCTGATCTCCTTTGGTTCTCTGGCAGCCGGCTCTTACACCTACCGTGTCATTGCCACCAACAGCACCAATGCGAGCTTCGTCGTGCAGGAGAGCAGCTTCGAGGTGACTGCCGGCACCACGCCGATCCTCGTCAACGATACCCTGAGCATCACCAACCCGACCCAGGTACCCGACACACTGCCGATCGGTTCTTCCGTGGATGTCAAGGGCGTTGTGACCTCCGCTTCCTCGAACATCACCTTCCTGACCTGCGCTGTCTATGACATGTCCGGCCAGATCGTCACCGGCAGACACCTTGCTGTCAATGCCAAGACCTACGACCTGAGCCGTCTCGATGCTTTCGTGCTGTTTGACAGCCTGCCCGCCGGCGAGTATGCGTTCGCTGTCATCGCTTCCAATGCAGCCAACTCCAACTATGCACTGGTCAACAAGAAGTTCACCGTCACCGCCGGCAGCAAGACCGTGACCCCGCCTGCCTATGACATGATCACCATTGACGGCATGACCCCGATCCCGGATGCCATCAACAAGGGCATTCCGGTCAGCATCCGCGGCATCGTAAACTCTGCGACCTCTAATCTGAAGCAGATCACCGTCAGCATCACCGATCCTGCAAGCGGCGCTTTCCTCTCCGGCAAGACCGTTGCGATCGACAGAAAGAACTACTACATCTCCAACCTCGATCAGTACGTTATGTTCAACAAGCTCCCTGACGGCGAGTATCAGTTCAACGTACTGGCCAGCAACGCTTCGTGCAGCGAGTATCCGGTCTATACCAAGAAGTTCACCGTCGGCACCGGCACGGCTGCTCCGCAGCAGAGCGATCCGGCATCGGACACCATGCTCGTGAATGACATGTTCCAGATGCCCGATGTGATCGTCCCCGGCCAGACCGTCAGTGTATATGGCACGGCGTTCTCCAAGAACACCAACTTCACCTCCCTGACCGTCGGCGTTTACGCCAGCAACGGCACCTTTGCCACCGGCAAGACCATCAACCCGAGAACGACTCTCTATGACCTGCGCAACCTCGACCGCTATGTGACCTTCAACAGCCTCCCGGAGGGCGAGTACACCTTTGCTGTCATCGCCTCCAACGGCTCCAGAAAGGATCAGGCGCTCTACACCAAGAAGTTCAAGGTAGCCGCCAGCTCCGCTTCTCCGGTCTATGCCGCAGACGGCATCACCGTGAACGGCCTGTTTACCATCCCGAGCTCCATCAAGCCGGGTACCGCCATCAACGTGAGCGGTGTCGTGACCTCCGCTCAGTCCAACCTGACCTCCATCACGGTCGGCGTCTACGACTTCAACAACCAGCTTGTGACCGGCAAGACGCTGCCTGTCAATACAAAGACCTTCGATCTCAAGACCGTTGACAGCGCCATCGAGTTCAACAAGCTCGCAGCCGACAACGACTACAGCTTCCGCATCTATGCCACCAACGGCACCAAGTCGAATGTCCAGCTCATCAGCCAGAGATTCGTTGTCAGCGCCAGCAGCACGCCCTACAGCGCGGCGACCGATGCCATCACACTGAGCAACATGTCTACCATCCCGGATCAGATCGCACTCGGTCAGGCTGTCAGCATCAGCGGCACCGTGGCCTCTGCGACGTCGGACATGACCGCTCTGACTGTCGGCGTTTACAACAACTATGGTCAGTTCGTGACCGGCAAGACCATCAACCCCAGATCCAAGACCTACAGCCTCAAGAACCTCGACTATGCCGTGGAGTTCAACAACCTGAACCTGGGCACCTACACCTATGCGGTCATCGCTTCCAACGGATCCAATACCAATTACACGGTACTCAGCAAAAAGTTCAGCGTTGTCAATGCAGGCGGCTCCTCTACGCCGACCGACAGCGGCACATCTGCTGCACCGTACATTGTCGGCGGCACGGCTGTTCCGTCCTCTCTGGCAGTTGGTCAGGCTCTGAGCGTCAAGGGCACGGTCTACAGCTCCTCCGCCATGTCCTCCCTGACTGTCGGCGTTTATGACACGACGGGTGTTTTCCGCACCGGCAAGACCATCGCACCCGGCGCCGCAGTCTATGACGTATCCGCACTTGACTCCTATGTCGAGTTCAACAAGCTCCCGGCCGGTAGCTATGTCTATGCCGTCATCGTCTCCAATGCCACCAAGAAGGACTACGCCGTTGTCAACAAGTCCTTCACCATCGGCAGCGGCAGCACCACGCCCATCGGCAGCGATGCACTGACTGTCTACGGCAGCAACACCGTTCCGGCAACGCTCACACAGGGCAGACCGCTGAGCGTATTCGGCACCGTGACCTCCGGTTCCTCCAACATGACCTCCCTGACCTGCGGTGTCTATGACAGCAACGGCAGATTCGTCACCGGCAGAACCATCAATCCGAACGCCAAGAGCTATGACCTCAAGAAGCTCGATGCCTATGTATCCTTCAACACGCTTCCGGTCGGCAACTACACCTATGCTGTCATTGCTTCCAATGCGTCCCACAGCAACTATCCGCTCGTCAAGACCAAGTTCTCCGTGACCGGCGCAGTTGACACCGTGGCATCGGATGCCTTCACCCTCCAGGGCGGCACTAACATCCCGTCCCTGATCTCCCAGGGCAGAGGCGTGCTCGTGACCGGTATCCTCTCCTCCGCTTACTCCCCGATCTCCTCTGTGACGGTCGGCGTTTACAACGCAAGCGGCATGATGGTCACCGGCGCATCCGCTTCCCCCAACACCTACTCCTACAACCTGAACGTGCTTGACAGTGCCATTCTGTTTGACAAGCTGGCCTCCGGCACCTACTACTACCGCGTCACCGCATCCAACGGCAGCCAGAAGAATTACACTGTTGTCAACAAGTACTTTGTTGTGCAGTAATACTACTCCCCTTTCCCCGATCGACAAGTAAAACTTGCCCCCTCCGCCGCCGTTCGGCGGCACCTCCCCCGTTTGGGGAGGAAGAGGTTTTAAGGGGGCTGCGCCCCCTTACCCTGCGTGCTCTATTATTTTTATGGATCAGTAAAAGGGACACAAAACCAAAATGACCTGCCCGGCGCAGTTCACCGGGCCGAAGAGCTTATTGTTTGAAGGAGTAAACAGATATGAAGACTATCAGAAGAATCACCGCCTTCTGCACCAGCATCCTGATGGCTGCTGCTGCCATCCCGGCATTTTCCGTACAGGCCGACGAAACACTTCCCGCAAGCTATGACCTGCGCACCAAGGGTCTTGTCAGCAGCGTCAAGGACAAGATGCAGTATGAGACCTCCTGGGCATTCTCTGCACTCAATTCCATCGAGACCACCAAGATCGCCAACAACCCGGACATCGACCTCTCCGAGTGGCATCTGGCCTACTACACCTATTCCAAGAACTTCGGCTATCCGTATTCCACTGAGTCCCTGTTCAATGCCAGCACCTACGATGCACAGCAGGAGACAGGCATCCTGACAAGCTGGATCGGGCCGGTCAGCGAGAAGAATGCGCCCATGTACGGCGACGAGAGCATCACCAACTCCATGCTCACGATGGACGATGTCCGTGCAGAGGCTGAGTATCATGTGACCGATGCGCTGAACCTCGAATACGACGTACCGGACGATGCCGCCGACCTCGGCAACGAGGGATTTGCCAAGCAGCGTGAGCTCATCAAGGATTACATCTACAACGGCAATGCTGTGGACATGAGCTTTATTTTCTGGTCGCCGTGCCACAACTTCGAGACAAATGCCTACCGCTACAGCACCGACCTTGAGGATGCAGACTATGCCGATTCTGCGTGGCATTCTGTCAGCATCGTCGGCTGGGATGACAGCTTCGCAGCCTCCAACTTCACCACCGATCCGGGCATGGACGGCGCATGGCTCTGTAAGGACTGCCGCGGCGTGCAGTTCGGCGACAACGGCTATTTCTGGCTCTCCTATGCAGATGCTTCGATGGATGACATCTATATCATCCTGGCAGATTCCGCCGAGAACGACTCCCGTCTGTACCAGCATGACGATTTCGGCAACACCGGCAAATTCGCCTATGATATAGACAACGGCGACACCTCCGTCATGGCGGCCAACGTATTCACCGCCGAGGCTGACGGCTGGCTTACCTCCATCATGTTCTGCAACGTAGAGAAGAACACGGATGTGGAGTTCGTTGTCTACACCGGTCTGACCGACGAGAACAACCCGATCTCCGGCAAGGCGAACACGCCGTTCAATGCCTACATGACCATGCTGGGCTACCAGACGCTCCCGCTTGACCAGCCGATCTATCTGCAAAAGGGCGAGCGCTTCTCCATCACCGCCAAGATCTCCGGCGAGGAAGCAGCATCACGCATCCCCTGCGAGTTTGCGACCCACACCGTGCAGACCCATTCCGACGGCACCAACGAAGCATTCGACAGCGCCTTCACGCTCGAGATGCTGGAGCGCGATTTTGCTGCAGGCCAGAGCTTCTACAGCGCCGACGGCACCTACTGGTTCGACATGTACAATGTAGAGCCGAAGAAGGAAATGATCGCCGTTGACGTTCCGCTTGCTCTCGATGAGAACGGCGAACCGGTACAGATGGAAGGCGGCATGCAGACCACCGAGACGACCATGCGCGCCGGCAACATCTGCATGAAGGCCGTTACCTGCGATGCGGGCAGCGTGGAGTTCTCCAACTATGACGAGATGATCGGCGCCGATGAGAAGATCGCGCTCACCAACCACGACCAGGCTCCGATCTACTACTCCCTCGACGGCATCCACTACGAGCTCTATGAGGAGCCGATCGCACTCCCCGAGGGCAAGAACGAAATGGACATCACCGCCTATGCGGATATGGCCGTTGTCGGCAAGGACGATGACAAGATCAAGTACAGCCAGCACTACTCCGTGAGAAAGGCTGCCATCTCCAGCCTGCTGTGCAAGGACGCTTCCTACAGCGACTACGCCTATGCAGACAGAGCCGATGCCACGATCCTGCACTATTCCATTCCGGCAGGCACCAAGAGCATCGACATCATCCCGATGACGACCGGCACGCTCACCATCGGTGAGAAGAACTACATCTCCGGCGAGACCATCACCCTCCCTGTTGACGGCAAGGATGTGACCATCAACGTGGCCGGCGAGAACATGGAGCCCATGACCTACACCCTGAAGCTCGATGTTCTGGGCGCAGAGCCGACACAGCCGGATGTTCTGCTCGGCGATCTGAATGCAGACGGCATCGTCAATGCCAGTGACGCCGCACAGATCCTGATCGCAGCCGCCACCCTCGGCGCCGGCGAGGATCCGGGTCTGTCCGAGGCAGAGCAGTTTGCCGCCGATGTCAACGGCGACGGCACCATCAATGCCTCCGACGCAGCCGTTGTTCTGATCTACGCCGCAGCGATCGGCGCAGGCCAGGATGTCAAGATCGAGGATTTTGTCAAGTAACGGGGATCCCCCGCCGGCAGCACCTCATACATAACACAGAGCTCCCCACCGATCCGGTGGGGAGCTCTGTTTCGTTTCATCCATCTGTCAGGAATTTGAGGTATCGCTGATCTCCCGCAGCTCATAGGTCACGGTACAGCTCTCATCCATGTTGTAATGGGCATTGAACGCCCCGATGACACGCTCTGCGACCAGCCGGCCGCCCTCCGCATCGGCGCCCATCAGTACAGCCAGCACCTGCCTGCCGTAGTTGCAGGTAATATCGCCCTTACGCAGGCTGGCCTGCATGACTTTCAGGAAATGCAGTGCACTGTCGGCCTCGCCCATCTCGCCGTCCTCGCTCTCGAAGCTGAAAATGAGCAGCAGCGCCTTCTTCTCCAGACGCTCGAGCAGGCGGGACACAAAGCGGTAGATGTTCATGAAGTCATGCTCGGATACGACAAACGAACCCGCGCCCTGGTTGCTTTCCATGATGCGGTCAAATGCCGCGAAATTCATCTCAAAGTCCGAGGTCACCGGCGTGTCCGTCAGCGCGTAGATCCGCCGCTTCATCAGCGCGGCACAGATCGGCGCGGTGATCACATCGTCAGCTCCGCAGCTGAGCAAGTGCTTCTGGTTCTCGGCGCTCTGCTCTGCCGTCAGAACGGCACAGGGCAGCCCGTACTGCTTGAAATGCGCGATCACCTCCGCCATACGGTTCCCTGCATGCTCCTGCGAGATCAGGATGCAGTCTGCCGTCCCGGTAAAGTCC
>JAGADP010000160.1 GCA_017828885.1 Oscillospiraceae bacterium
AGCCTCGCTCTGATTTTCTAAATAGTATAGCACGAAATGCTCCGTTTTTCTACTCCGGACAGTTCTGACAGATCTCGCCGGAATGCGACATTTTCTGCATTCTATCCGCCCGAATGCTCCAAATGGTCGGAGGAGCGGCAGGCACTCGGCGTCATCCCCATCACCTCAGTGAATGCCCGTGCAAATTTGCTGGGGTTGTCATAGCCGAGCTCACAGGCAATGTCGATCACACGGCGGTCGGTCGTTCGGAGCAACTCAGCGGCAAGGTGCATCTTCTGGGTGCGCAGAAAGCGGTAGACCGGCATCCCGTACACCCGGGCGAAACAGTCCTTGAACCGGGTCTGTGAGACATCGGAGAATGCAGCAAGCGAACGGACGGTGAAATGCTCCTGGGGTTGTGACAGCGCAAATTCCGCAGCGCTTACGGCAATGTGAAATTCCTGCTCCGTGCAGATCTGCGGCGTGATCTGTTCTGCCGTTTCCAGCACGAGCAGCAGCTCCATGCATTTGAGCCGGCGGCTGCTTTCGTCCTGTATCATCGTCTGCATGATCTCTGTCAGGCGCTCCGATGCAAGGACAACAAAGTCATTGTCAGCCGTCAGTCGTTGCAGGGAATCCGCCGCATCGCCGCAGAATGCTTCCATGAGAGAGGGGGCAAGCCGCCGGATATCTACAAGCAGCATACAGCCCTGCTCCCTGCCTGTCAGGGGCGTGGGCGGTGCTGTCCGCATACTGCTCTGATACAGCAAAAGCTGCTCCGGTGCAAGAGCGATGCAATCTCCCCGGAGATGATACATGCGCCGCCCCGCCGTGCAGAAGCCGATCCCGAAACAGCCGGACGCTGTTGGAGGAACGTCTTCCCACATCTGAAATACAATGCCCGGAAGCAGTTCTGGCGCTCTCACTTGACGACCTCCCACAGCTCACCCATGTTCAGCTCGGCATTCTGCGGCATACAGCTCTTGCAGGCACCGCCGGAGCAGCTTTTGCAGGTGCCGCAGGAGTTATACACACGCCGGATGGCGCCAATGTGCTCGAGAAATTCGAGCTGTCGGCGGACATCGGCTTCGGTCGTCTGTAATTCTGCGGCAAGCTGTTCGATCGTCCGGGTATTGCCGTCCTGTAATAAGCGCAATAACTCGTCCATTTCGATCACCAGATCAGCAGCCCGATGTGATAGGCGATGCAGGCGAGAATGAGCGCCGTGACGGTGTAGTAGGCGGCAATTTTCGCCGTCCACTTCACGGAGTGGATCTCCTGATAGGTCGCTGCAAGTGCCACGATACAGGGCAGATTGAACGTGATGGCAAAGATGAACGCCAATGCCTCGGGACGGGTGACGTTCGCCAGCAAGATCTGGTTGATATCCTCGATGGCAGCGCCATTGGCAGTGATGTCATAGAGCGAACCTCCGGTGCTGTACAGCGCACCGATGACGCCGACGGCACCTTCCTTGCCGAACGAGGAGGCGATGAACGCCACAAAGAGCTGCCACGGCATACCAAAGAGCTTGGTAAACGGCTCGATTGCGACACCGATCTTGTAGAGGAAGCTGCTTTCCACACCGGAGGTGGAGTAGCTGAGCAGCCAGAACACCACGCTCACAAGGAGCACGACCTTCAGCACGCGGAAGAAGGTGTCCTTCGTTCTGCCGAAGACATAGCGCAGGAGTGCGCCCCACTTCGGCTTGTGGTAGGGCGGGAGCTCCATGATCATGCCACAGCGATCTTCCTGCTTGACAAGCCCCCGGCTGAAGATCTTGGCGGTGATCCACATGTGCAGGAGCATCGTCAACAGGATCGCCACGATGATGACCGGTGCCCATGCGCCGAAGAATACGGTCGAGAGCATCGGGATGATCGCCCACGCCGCACCGCACGGAACTGCCCACGCAAGAGCGATGGTCAGCACTTTCTGACCCCAGTTGTCGATAACTCGGGCACCTGCCGCGCCGCCCATCGTGCAGCCGAAGCTCACAAGGAACGGCATCACGGACTTGCCCTGCAAACCGAGCTTGCCCATCGTGTTGTCGAATACATAGGAAATACGCGCCATGATGCCGATTTCTTCCAGCAGGCCAAACACCAGCGTCACGCCGAACACGAAGCCGAGCATATTGATGACATAGTAGATCGACTGGATGCCGACATCGCAGATGAGACCGCTCACAATATCCGGGCAGTGGATCGCCGTCAGACCGGCTCTTGCAGGCTCTTTCAGCATCGCCCACGCTGCGCCGATACCCATGATCGGGAGCGCCGGGATGAAGGATGCCAGCAGTCCGAGCAAAACTGTCAGCACGACCGCCGGCTTGCCCCAGAATTTATGGGTATAGATGCGGTCGAGTTTCCCGAGGGTCGCCTTGGTTTTCGTCTCGGTCACAGCGCCGTCTAAAATCCCATCGATCCATGCGAATTTGCAGCCGCCTGTGCCGATGGCACCCTGTGACTGCTTCACGAGCGTTTCCATCGTCCGGATGGCATCGCTGGAGAGCGTATTGCGCAGCTTCGCCGTCACGACCTTGTCCTGCTCCATCGCCTTGACCGTCAGCCACATGGGCGTGAAGCCGGCGAGATCGGCGTCAGACAGCTCTGCACAAAGCTCGGAATAGCCGTCGAGCTTCTCATATTCCTGCTCGAGCGCCTTCACATTGAGCTGCGATTTTTCACGGATGGCACGTTCCATCGTCTGGTAGAAGGTCTCATACGCCTTGGTGTCGGTCGCCGAAAACAGCATGACCGGGATGCCGAGCTTCTCCTCGATGACCTTCGGATCAATGCGCTTGCCCTGCTCCTTGGCGACATCCGCCATGTTCAGGATGAGGAAGCACGGCACGGAGATGCCGGCGTAGTCCGCCAGCATGAAAAGGCTGCGTTCGAGCTGAGAGCTGTCTGCTAAGATGCAGACCACATCCGCCTTGCCGGAAGAGATGAAATCCCGCGTGATGACCTCCTCATCGGAGTTGGCGGACATGCTGTAGGAGCCGGGCAGGTCAGCGACCTCGTAATCCTGCCCTTGCCAGGAGAAGGAGCCTTCCTTCTTCTCGACGGTCTTGCCCGGCCAGTTACCCACATGCTGCCGCAGACCGGTCAGGGCGTTGAACAGCGTGGATTTTCCGGAGTTCGGCTGTCCGAGCAGTGCGATCGTGGCGGCGCTCATGCTCTCACCTCCGTGACCTGGATGCCCTTGCATTCCTTGCGGTTGACAGCGATCATCGTATCACGGGAATAGAGCAGCACAGGGCGGCTCTTGTCATTCTTGATGATGCTGATGCGACATCCCGGGGTCAGTCCGATCGAAGTGATGCGGCTGATGAATCGTGCATCACCCTCGATCCCGGTGATCACGGCATCGGTGTTTTCTTTGACTTCATTCAGACTCATGATGTTCCTCCCACTCGACCAGCGTAAAGCCCGCCGATTCCAATAATTTTGCACATTCCGTGCGTTCAGTCCTCCGTTTTGCATATACGACAGCGGTTTTGTCGGCAAGATCAATTCTCGCCAGACATTGCCCTGGCAAACAGATTCTCTATGCGCCTTGCGCAGTTACCGCAGACCATGCCCTCGATCTCCGCAGTATACCGAAAGGGATAATGCGCAGGATCTTTGTCGGTCATGTTGTGCTTCTGTACAGGCGCTTCGTGTGCACCGCAGCAGCCGCCATGACGCAGCTTCCAGCACAGATACCAGAGCAGCAGCGCAATGACGGCAGCAGCGATCAGATAAAGATACAGCATCGGTTCAGGAAAGCGGCCGACGGCCACTCTGCATTATGCAAGCTGTGCCGCAAGTGCTTTCAGGGCAGCGCGATCTTCATCCCCGGGCGCATCATTGACAATGTAGCCCTCGCCGCCGATCAGCTCTGCGCCGGCTGCTGTCACACGATCCTGCCAGTTGCGCATCCACTCGCCGTCGCCCCAGCCATAGGAGCCGAACAGGAGCACCTTCTTGCCGGAGAGCTTGCCCTCGATGCCGGTGAAGAACGGCTCGAACTCGTCTTCTTCGAGCACCTCTGCGCCCATTGCCGGGCAGCCGAGCGCCAGAGCATCGAGCTCTTCGACATTGCCGTTGAAGTCAGACACGCTGACCGCCTCGACGCCTGCACCTGCGGCAACTGCCTGCGCCATCGCCTCGGTATTGCCCGTTCCGCTCCAAAAAATAACTGCTGCTTTCATGATAATTCCTCCTTGGAAAGTACCAGAGCCTGAAACAGGTCATAGCCCCGGTCTAATTTATCGCACAGAATGTCTCTGCACCG
>JAGADP010000161.1 GCA_017828885.1 Oscillospiraceae bacterium
GACCGAGCCCGAAACAGAGCCGCCAAAGCCCTTCACCGAGCGGCTGGCCGATCTGCAAAACTACACTGGCACGGCCGTTGTGGTCGATGAGAACAGCCACCTTGACGAGGAGAGCACAGCCCGCTTCCAGAATACCCTGCAGGCGCTCTCGGACAGCTACGAGATCTGCACGGCGCTCGTCATCACCGACCATCTGTCCGGCATCGAGCCGGAACGCTTTGCGGAGAAGTATTACCGTGCGCTGTTTAACGGCGCGGACGGTTTCCTGATGCTCGTCAACAACGACACCGGCACGGATCTCTGCTACACGGCGGGCGCTGTCACGGTGGAAGGCACCGACATGCGCATCGCCCAGGCGACCCCGCACCTTGTAGAAAAAGACTACCCGGCAGCCATCGACATTCTGCTGCCTGCCGGTGAGGACATACTGATCGCACCGCCCACCGAGGCGCCGGAGCTGCCGGAAACGGAGCTCCCCGACACGGCGGAATGATGCGTTTTAAGGAGGAATACCTATGCAAAATGAGGTTCAGAGCATCCTGCAAAGCACCGCAAAAGTCATCGTCGGAAAGGACGAGACGATCCTGCAAACGATCATCGCCATGCTCTGCGGCGGCCATGTGCTGTTAGAGGACGTACCCGGTGTCGGCAAGACACAGCTTGCGGCGGCGCTCTCGCGCTCCGTGGGCGGCGAATTCCACCGCATCCAGCTCACGCCGGACATCATGCCCTCCGACATCACGGGCTATTCCGTCGTGAACCAGCAAGACGGCTCGCTCGAGTACCGTCCGGGCGCTGCCATCTGTAACTTCCTCCTGGCGGATGAGATCAACCGTGCCAGCCCGAAGGTGCAGTCCGCGCTCCTCGAGATCATGGAGGAGCACCAGATCTCCCTCGACGGCCAGACCCACAAGCTGCCGACGCCGTTCATGGTCATCGCGACCCAGAACCCGGTGGAGACCTACGGTACCTACCACCTCCCGGAAGCGCAGATGGACCGCTTCTTCATGCGCATCTCGATGGGCTATCCCACGATGCAGGAGGAGCTTGCCATCCTGGACAGAAACGGTGAGAAGAACCCCATCAACAACATCACCGAGCCCGTTGTCACCCCCGCACAGGTCGAGGCCTTGCAGGAACAGGTGAACAATGTCAAGGTGTCGGACAATGTCCGGAATTACATCATTTCGCTGGTACATGCCACCCGTCAGAGCGACATGGCCGCACTCGGCGTCAGCCCGCGAGGCTCCATCGCCTGCTTCAAGGCCGTGCGCGCCTCTGCCTTTGCACACGGACGCAACTTCGTCACACCGGACGATGTGAAGGAGCTGGCCGTACCGGTACTGGCGCACAGGATCCTGCTTTCCCCGAAGGGACGCAACACCCTCGGATCGCCGGAAAAGCTGGTCAAGCAGCTTCTCGAGGAGCTGCCTGTTCCGGCAGAGAGCTGAGAACAGTATTATGAAGAGAAAAACGAAGGTGAGCATCTTCTTTGACCGGTTCAAGCTGGTGTTCGGCCTGTCGGCAATGGCAGCGATGGCGTACCTGTTTACGTTCTACCTCGATGCAGACATCGGCGTGGTCGTGATCGCGTTCCTGCTGATCGCTCCCATCCTGTCCGTGCTCCTTGCATGGCTGTCTGCCCGGAAGATCACCGCGGAACTATCCTCGCCGCATACCTTGCAGAAGGGCAAGCACTTCGGCGCGGTCGTGAAGCTGTATTCCGACAGCAAGCTGCCGGTGCCGTTCCTGCGGGTCGGCCTCGAACCGGATGCCAATTTTGTCCCGGATGATGCGCGCATGGTACAGAGTGCCATGACCTCCGCCGAGCCGCTCGAGATCCCGTTCGGGATGACGGCGGTCTATCCCGGCTGCGGAAAGATCCGCCCGGCACAGCTCGTGGTGAGCGACTATCTCGGACTGTTCAGATTCCGCGTGAAGCAGTCGCCCGAGCCGCTCGAGGTCGGCGTCATCCCGGTGATCCCCTCGCTGACTGGCGCGGGGCTGATGCTCCATAATGTCAGTGACATCGTCCTGACGAGCGACGACGACGAGGAGGAGACGAGCGCACAGTTCTCCACCCAGAGCATGCCCGGTTACATCCACCGCGACTACGTTCCCGGCGACAACCTCAAGCGCATCAACTGGAAACTCTCCGCCAAGCGCCAAAAGCTCATGGTGCGCATGGATGAAGCCGTTTCCGCCGTCCGCCCCTCGGTCATCCTTGATCTGGAGCCGGAGGATACGGAGGAGGGGCTGAAACGCCGTGAGATCCTCATGGAGGGTTCACTTGGCTTCCTGATGCTGCTCGTGCGGCAGGGCATTGCCTGCACGATGCACTTTTCTTCCGGCGGTGCCTGGAAGGAGCTGCTCCTCGAATCCGAGGATGCCGTCCGCACCGCAGCCGTGGAGCTGGCCGGTGCCGACTTTGTGCATGACGGGAACCGTTTCCCCGCTGCGGCGCAGCAGGAGAAGGCGTTCCTGATCTATTCGACGCGGCCGGACATCTCGCTTGCCGCAGGACTGCGCCGGTTCCAGGGGCAGGGCTATATCTGCCTCGTCATCCCGGTCTTCCCTGCCCAGCCGGAGATCGACGGAGCAGATGCCATCTGGCAGCTCTCCGAGGATTTCTCCATGACGGCATTGCAGAAGTGAGGTGGCGGTATGTGGAATAAACTGAAACAGGCCGCCGACCATCCGGTCTGGCGGAGCATCAAGTATTTCTGCGGCGACCCGGTACAGCTCTATGCTGTGTTTCTGGTCATGACCGGCATGTACTACTACCATGAGGAATGGACGTGGCTCTACACGCTGCTTTGCTTCCCGCTGAGCTTCGTGCTGATGCGGTTCTATGACTTTGTGGCAAGACACCGCTTCATCGGCCCGCTGAGCTACATCGCCTTTCTGGTAGCAGGCACTTACATCACGACCTTGCTCACGACCTACGGGCGAAAGGGCTATGCCATCACGTTCTTTGTATGGTTCCTGACACCGCAGGGCGTAACGGACTTCTCACTCATCTACACCATCGTGATCTATCTGCTGATGGTCGCGTTTATGACGAGCACCGTGTACTATTTTGGCAAGGTGCGCTACCGGATGTCGATGCAGTTCCTCATCATGCTGATCCCCCTGTCCCTGTACGCAAAGGAGGGGCGGCACATGCCGGCGCTGCTCGTTATCGCGTTGCTGTCGAGCTTCTTCCTGCTGATGATCTACTGCCGTCAGCTCCGGGATACGGACGAGGTGCGGCAGCACCAGGACTTCCACAGCGGCGCTTCGATCGCCATTTATGTGGCCGCATTCAGCATCATCGCCGCGATCATCCCGAAACCGACCTTACAGGCGGACAGAGAGTTCATCGAGAACGCCATGTCCTACAGTACATGGTCTGACAGA
>JAGADP010000162.1 GCA_017828885.1 Oscillospiraceae bacterium
CTGCATATCACGGACATTGACAGCGGCGAGATCAGGCTTCTCGGGCTTGACCATGTGAAGGACGAAACGGCGATCAAGAAGCGCATCGCCGTGGTGTTTGACGAGCTGCCGTTCCACGATGTGTTCAATGCGAAGGATATGGCTCGTATCTTCGAGGGGATGTACCCGGCGTGGGACAATGCCGCCTATCAGCAGTATATCGAGCGTTTTCAGCTGCCGATGAAGAAGAAAATAGGGCAGTTTTCCAAGGGCATGAAAATGAAGCTCCAGATCGCCTGTGCCCTGTCCCACAATGCGGAGCTGCTCGTCATGGACGAAGCGACGACGGGACTGGATCCGGTGGTGCGGGACGAGATCTTGCACATCTTCATGGAGTATCTGCAAAACGGCGAGCGCTCGATTTTGATGTCCTCGCATATTACATCCGACCTTGAAAAGATCGCCGATATGGTGACATTCATCGACAAGGGCAAGCTCCTGCTGACGGGCTACAAGGACGAGATCATCGAGCGCCACGGCATCCTCAAATGCGGCAAGGACAAGCTCGCTGAGATCGACGCCGGGGATATCGTCAGCATCCGCACCAACAGCTTCGGTGCAGAGGTCATGGTGCATGACCGTGAGAATGCTTCCTACAAGTACCGTGACTGCGTCATCGACCCGGCAAGTCTGGATGATATCATGCTCTACTATGTCCACAGAGCGCAAAAGGAGTGGTCGTGATGATGCTGTACAGATCGCTGATCTATCGGGAACTGAAGCTGACAAACAAGCGCTTTCTCATTATGTTAGTGCTGTTTCTGCTGACGGCGCTGCTGCTGGTGATACCGCTCCTCCTCGGGTCAATGGTAGATCCGGCGGCTGCGGATGAGGAGACGTCCGATGTGGTGTTGTTGCTGACGCTCACATTGGCAGCGACCGGCGGCGTCCTTGCCGGGACGAACAACGGCATCCTGAAAGCCGACATCGCCTCCGGGTGGAAACGCTATGCGAAAGTGCTGCCGGCAAAGCCCTTGCAGAGCGCCGCCGCCGATGTGCTGGTGAAGCTCCTGTGGATCGGCATGTTCGGGCTGCTGTCGGTGGGATTTGCGGCATTCTGCCTGCATCTGACCGGCTGCAATACCATCAGACACACGGTGAACAGCTATCTGCTCATCACGGCGGCAACGCTCCTGATCGACGTGGTCTATACGGCGATCGTCTCGCTGGCGAAAACCGGGAAGGACCTGACGAAATTCATCCTCCTCGCCACCGGCGGCACGTTTGCGCTGTTTGCGATCTTGTCGAGAGCAGGCGGGTTTGCATTCGGCGGCTGGATGGACAACATGCAGCAGACAGTGGATAACGGCGAGATGCTGACACCGGAGCAGCAGGAACAACTGATGCAGATGATCCGGTTCCTTGGCTCCGGCACCATGACGCTGATCGCAGCCGGGAGCCTTGCCGTGGTCTGTGCGGCGTTCTTCCTCGTGCTGTGGAAAGCCTATGAGAGGAGAGAGGCGTAATGACGGGACTGGTCTACAAGGAATGGAAGCAGAACCGCTGGTACATCCTGTCGATGATCCTCTGCGGCTTCCTGCCGTTGATCGCAGTGCTGCTGTTCCGGAGCGAGAGCCCGGAGCATCTTGATTCGCTCCGGATAGTCGGGATGCTCGCCGGCTTTTTAGCGGCAGGTGCCTTGCAGATCATGGTGCTGCGTGGCGATGACCGCAAGCTGTGGGGCTACTGGATCACGGCAGCACCGGACGGCTACCGTGGCTTTCTCCGCGTGAAGTACGAGATGATCTACGGGATGATCTTACTGTTCTTGCTGAGTATGCAGATGACGGACGGGCTGTACTGCGCCGTGGCTGCCGATCTGGGGATGACGGACGCTGCCGACATCAGCGGGATCGCAGTGCCGCTGGTATTCGTGCAGACCCTGCTGCGAGCGGTCGATATTCCGTTTTACTACCGCTTCGGCAGCAAGACGGGCAGCATCATCAAGATGATCGGCATGGTCGTACTTGCGATCGTCATTTCTGTGGCGCTGATGTTCCTGATGGACAGCTGGGACAGCGTTACAGCGCTGGCAAAGAAGCTCTTTACCGGCTACAGCAGCTCGCTGCTCCTTGCCGGGATGCTGGCGGCGATCCCGGCGGTGTATGTGCTCTCCTACCGCATCACCTGCCGGCTGTATCTGAAAGGGGTGGAGCAGTATGACAAATAAACAAGAGAACGCAAAGCGCCTTGCCATCTATCTGCTGATCGTCGCTGCCTCCTCCGTGCTGCCGTTTTTCTGCATGAAGTGGATGCAAGCTTCCGAAACGGCATTTTTCCTCGCCGCAGAGGTGTTCTGTGCGACACCGGCACTGGCAAGCCTTATCACCCGTGCCGTGACCAAAGAAGGCTTCCGGGACATGAAGCTGCATCTGCACCTCAAAGGCAATATCCGGTATTATGTGCTGGCATTTGCACTGTCGCTCTTCTGCACGGCGCTGATGTATGTCCCGGAGATCATACTCCAGGGACACGCCGACTGGCTGAGCGGTTTCACGCTCACCAATGTCCTCACAGCGGTTTTGATGCTGGCGGCACAGGGTGCAGTCATGTCCGCAGGCCTGCTTGGTGAGGAGCTTGGCTGGCGGGGCTATATGAACCGGAAGCTGGAGCCGCTCGTCGGCATCATCGGTACGGTACTGATCGGCGGGGTAGTCTGGAGCCTGTGGCATATGCCGTCGGATATGCAGCTGTATCTGGCAGGGAAGGAGTCGTTTTCCGAGGCGATGCAGACAGTCGGCGGTCGGCTGCTCTGGATGCCGGGGTATGCAGCATTCTATCTGTGGCTGACGAAAAAGACGGATTCCGTCTGGCCGGCAGTCCTGGCACATGCGATGGGCAATGCGAGCCAGAGCTCGATCATGGGGCTGCTCAGTCAGGGCAATATCCCGGACAATGCGGATCTGGGTTCCGGCATGTTGCAGTTCGTGCCAACGATCCTGATGGCGGTGGTGTTTACGGCACTGCTCCTGCGGGATCAGAAGAAAGCACCAAAAACTGTATAGCAAGGATACCGCCCTCGCTGCTGAAGAACGTCAAAAAGAGAAAGGCTGCGCAACCGTCGAGGTCACGCAGCCTTATCTTCAAATCATAAAACTACTTTATGAGTACCCGCCTTCCACAACGGGTATCTTTCTGTTACGATGAGGGGTGTTTCCGGGTTTTTACTTCTCTTCGGATTCGAGGAACTTGTAGCAGACTGCTGCAAGTGCTGCGCCGATGAACGGACCTACGAAGAATACCCATACCTGGGAGATCGGATCGGTGTTGCCCATCGCTGCTGCCATGATCGCCGGGCCGAGGCTTCTGGCAGGGTTCACAGAGGTGCCGGTCAGACCGATGCCGAGGATGTGTACGAGGACAAGCGTGAAGCCGATGACCACGCCGCCGAAGGAGCCGTGGTTGGCCTTCTTGGAAGTCACGCCGAGGATGGTCAGCACAAAGACGAAGGTCAGCAGTGCCTCAACGAGCAGACCAGCCGCAATGCTGCCGTTGACACCGGCCAGACCGTTGGAGCCGAAGCCGCCGGTCTTGTCTTTGATCTCACCGAGACCAAAGATCGCTGCCAGCAGACCGGAGCCTGCCAGCGCACCGATGCACTGGGAGATGATATAAGCGATGAAGTCGCCCACGGTCATGCCGCCGTTGATGAAAACAGCCAGCGAAACAGCGGGATTGATGTGGCAGCCGGAAATATTGCCGACGCAGTAAGCCATGCCGACGATCACAAGACCAAAGGCAAATGCCGTCAGGATGTACCCGGGCAGGTTTATGTCACGGTCGCAGCCCACCAGCATAGCGGTGCCGCAGCCGATCAGCACGAGCACCATAGTACCGATGCATTCGGCAACGTATTTTTTGATGGAATTCATTTTGTAAACCTCCTATTTTCATTTTTATACAAGACATAGCTTCGCCGTCACAGCATCCAGGCCACAGCAACGCCGCGCCCACCCCTCAACGGAAGCAGTACGGTGAAACTTGTCTATGTTACCTTAATGCGGTATTCTAATTATACCATGGAAAAAGGGATTTGTAAAGAGATGCAGGAAAAAAGCAAGATCGGCATGCACAAATTTTCGTCGAATATTTGTGCATGATGCCGAAAATTGCAGGGAGAAGTGCATCTGTACAATTGACTGTTGGCGCGGATCGTGGTATAATAGAGCTATCAAAGATCCACACGATCCTATCGAAAGGAGGAATCCTATGCAACGGCATGCAAAACGATTTGCGGCGTTCTTCACATCAGTCATGCTTGCTGTGATGCTGCCGCTGCCGGGAGCGGCGGCAGAAGACGGCTTTTATGATGATTTCAGCGGGCAGAAGCTCGATACAGATCAATGGCTCATCGCCGAAAAGAACTGGGGCGGCACGATCGAGGAGAACGGCGAGAAGGTCGATTATAACGGCGGCGTGATCGCCGAAAACGTTGCTGTCCGTGACGGGAAGCTGATCCTGACCGGATACGGCGACGAGTATGAGGGGGAAGTGAAGGGCATCAACCGTGACGGCACGCGCCGGCCTGACGGCAAACGCTGCGGCAGTGCCATCGCGACAAAGGCGTATTTCGGCTCCGGCAGCTATGAGATCCGCGCTAAGATCGCGCCGGAGCTGGGCTGCTGCTCGGCGATGTGGACGTTTGAGTATGAGGAGCAAGCTGATGGCAGTATCCTCAACCACGAGATCGACATTGAATTCCCCGGGCGTGATGCGGAGGACGATTTCAGCCTGAGCCACGCGCTCTGCACGACCTGGGTGACGGAGGAGGACTACAAGACGAAGTCCGTCTTCTGCGGCGATCAGGCGGACGGCGCGTTCCACACCTATCGCTTCGACTGGCACACGGGCAGCGATACCGAAACGCCGCGGGTGGAGTACTATTTCGATGGCGAGCTGACCTATACCGCCTACGACTACATCCCGACCAATGAGAGCCGCTTCTGGCTGGGGCTCTGGTTCCCGAAGTACTGGGCAGGTACACCGGA
Organism: Oscillospiraceae bacterium; assembly: GCA_017828885.1. Classification (GTDB taxonomy): domain Bacteria; phylum Bacillota; class Clostridia; order Oscillospirales; family Ruminococcaceae; genus UBA3855. Next base: position 5,028 of record JAGADP010000162.1, read on the forward strand.
TTTCGATGCAACGGCCTTCGAGATCGACTACGTGCGGATCACGCCTTTCCACGAAAGCGGCGACACCCCGCAGCATGAGAGCTATCCGGAACACGGCTGGGCGGATGCAGAGCTGCCGAAGGGCTGGCTTCTCTGGCACAGCTACAGCAGCTATGATGCCCTGGACAGCCGGCTGTATCTCCGTTCCCCGGAGGGCAGTATTTCGGAGATCAGCGGTGATTTTATCCACGCGATGAACGGCAGCTTCGGGCGTTCGCCGGAGCAGATCACCTTTATGGCAATCGACCAGAGTGCCGATGAATGGGATATTTTCCTCTATGACAGCGGCAGCGTCATGAACCTCACGCCGAACAGCGGCTTCCGTAACGAGGATCCCAAGTGGGCGCCGGA
>JAGADP010000163.1 GCA_017828885.1 Oscillospiraceae bacterium
GACGGCTGAGCATAATCCGATAGAAAATGCAATGTCAACAACTTAACGGCCTGCGCTGCAGGCAAAGCAGGTCGGGGCGCGCAGCGCCCCCCAGAATCCTCCCCCGTTGGGGAAGGTGCCGCCGAACGGCGGCGGAGGGGGTGGCCTCGCAGTGAGCTTCCCTAAGTTGAGGACATTGATAGAAAAAATGACACCATGTCAGAAAGGACGAAAAGCTATGAAGAGAGTGATCGCAGCCGCATGCGGCGCAGTTTTGCTGCTGACAGGATGCGGAAAGACGGATACTGTGGTATTGCAGACGGAGGATCTGCCCCAGATCGTCTTCCTTTCGAGGACGGATCGACCGGCAGGGGAATCCGACAGCGGAAAGAAAAAACAGAAGACCACGTCGACAAGCTCGATCGGCGTGTATGACCGGGATGGGAACTACTATATTGCGACCGATCCGGAGGTCTGTGCGATGGACAATCTGTCGCTGCTTTCTGAGTTTGAAGACGGCAAACTGACAAAGCAGCTTCGCTTGGTATCCTCCTGTGATGCAGGCGAGGTCGCAAAGGAGTACAGCATGCTGCTGCCGGTCTGCCAGAAGGGCTCGGTGCAGCTTGTGGTGCCGGAGGCGCTGCCGGCGGTGGAGTCTGACACCATTACCTGGTACGGGTATTACTACGGCAGCAGTGGAAATGTGTCCACCATGGTGATCCACGAGAACAGATGCATGACGAACATCTTCACCGACAATGAGACAGTCAATGCGGTGTATAGCTGGCTCTACTCGACCTTCCACAAGATCTGACAACTGGCTGCCCCTCCGCCGTATTCAGAAATCATGGGATAATACACAAAATATTCATTGACTTTTGAATTATTTTATGGTATAATAAGACCGTAACCGGCAGTCTGACCGGAAATTGACAGGATCACAAGGAGGGAGCCATGAAAAGACTGGTAACACGAAGCGATTTTGACGGCCTGGTATGCGCCATGCTGCTCAAGGAGCTGGATATCATCGACGAGATCAAGTTCGTTCATCCCAAGGATGTACAGGACGGCAAGGTAGAGCTGTCCGAGAACGACATCACCACCAACCTGCCCTTTGACAAACGTGTCGGACTGGCATTCGATCACCACGAGAGTGAGCTGATCCGCAACAAGAAGGAGGATTACGAGGGCAAGTACATCATCGACGGCGATGCAAAGTCCGCTGCGCGTGTCGTTTATGACTACTACGGCGGCGCCAAGACGTTCACCCGCGTCTCCGAGGAGATCATGTGGGCGGTGGACAAGGGCGACAGCGCCGACTTCACCGTGGACGAGATCCTCAACCCCACCGGCTGGGTGCTCATGAACTTCCTCATGGATGCCCGCACAGGTCTGGGACGCTTCCACGACTTTCGCATCTCCAACTATGCGCTCATGATGGAGCTCATCACCTACTGCGTGGATCACTCGATCGACGACGTGCTGGCGCTGCCGGATGTCAAGGAGCGCGTGGATCTGTACTTCGAGCAGCAGGAGCTGTTCAAGGCGCAGCTCCAGGAGATCACGCGCATCGTGGGCAAGGTTGCTGTCATCGACCTGCGTGAGCAGGAGACGATCTATGCCGGCAACCGCTTCATGGTCTATGCGATGTGGCCGGAGACGGAGCTTTCCGTGCATGTGGCATGGGGCTTCCGCAAGCAGAACACAGCCGTCATGATCGGCAAGTCCATCGTCAACAAGGTGTCGAAGTTCAACATCGGCGAGCTTTGCCTGAGCTACGGCGGCGGCGGTCATGCCAATGCCGGCACCTGCCAGCTTGACAACGACAAGGTCGATGCCGAGCTGCCGATCATCCTCGACAAGCTCAACGGCCTGCGCTCGGTTTAAGCTGAGTTGCATGAATTGAAAAAACAATAGCGCCCGGTGTTTCTGCCGGGCGCTTGTGGTATGGTATTGTAAAGGGGAAAACACATGAGAAAACTGAAACGTTATCTGGCGGCGGGGACAGCGGCGCTACTGCTCTGTCTGCCATGCGGGAATATGCTGACGGCTTCTGCTATGGCGGAGCCGGTGAACTACTATATGGGCGACGGCGACGATGACCGGAGGGTCGATGTCCGGGATATCATCATCCTCCAGCGGTATCTGCTGGCGGTGCCTTCCAAGTATATCTACTATATGGATCGCTTTGACCTGAACCATGATGATGTGCTGGATGTCTTTGACCTCGGGCTGCTCAAACGGGTCGTCATCGGCACGGATGAGCCGGAGTATGTCCTGGGGGATCCGCTGCCGTCTGGATACATCCCGCCGACGATCGCGGAGATGAGCTGGGGCATGCCCACCTACGGCAATGTGAAAATGCTCACGGTCGCTGTGGACTTTGCGGATGTGAGGTATGACGAGAGCAAATTGCTCTCTGACGATGCGATCCGGGAATCCCTGTACGGCAACAATACAAACGACTATCCTTTTGACAGCCTCACCAACTGGTATGACCGCGCCTCCTACGGTGCGCTGCATATCACCGGCGATGTGGCACATTATACCTGCTATGGCAATATGGCCGACTACATGAACTATGACAGAAGCGGTGTACAGGATTATGAGCCGTTTGTCAGCGAAGTGCTCCAGGGGCTGGATGACCAGATCGACTTCCGCGACTATGACTCCGACCATGACGGCAAGATCGACTGCCTGAGCATCACCGTTCCGGCAGATGACCTTGCCTCTCAGGGCGAGGAATACTGGTGGAGCAGCACATCTACCTGGTATCGTGACTATTCCTTCAACCTCGACGGCGAATCCGTCAGCAACTACATCATCCTTGATTACTCGCCGACGGCGGACAACATGCGGCGGATCAAGTCCACGCTCACGCATGAGATGGGGCACGCCATGGGTCTGACGGACTATTACCTCTACGGCGTGGATTCGCACTGGGAAAGCGCGGATGGCTTTGAGGGCGAAGCCGGCTATGAACGGATGGATGACAGCGTCGGTGATTTCTGCGCCTTCTCCAAGCTCATGCTCGGCTGGCTGCAGGAGAACGAGGTCATGTGGTTCGATCCCAGCAAGGGGAACGAGCAGACGTTCGCGCTCAACAGCATCTCCGAAATGGGAAGCTGCGTGATTTTGCCGATCGACGGAGAGATCGGCGACTACACCACGGAGTATTTCGTCATCGAATATGTCACGCCCACCATGAACAATCAGCAGATCAAGGATTACTGCTGGTATCATGACTCCGGCGTCCGCATTTTCCATGCCGATGCCGAGCTGTTCACAAATGACTGGAACACCGTCTATTTCCGGTACGATCCGCTCAGCCCCTACTACAGCTGCAACGGCGAGCGCCGTCTCCTGCGGCTCGTCAACGAGGGCAATTCCTTCTACACATTCGGCGGACAGTATACCTTCTACCAGCCGGGGGATGTCTGCAAGTACGGCGTGAAGAATTTTGCCGGCTACGACTACAGCGACCAGGCAACGATCGACACGGGCTATACGGTGAAGATCGACGAGATCTCCGGCGGCCGGTGCTATGTGACGGTATCGAAGAAATAAAACAGAAAAGCCTGCATCGGAACGGTGCAGGCTTTCACTTTATTTTGTGGTTTTCCGTGCGAGCCTTGCGGCTCTTCTCTGTTCTCTTGCAAGGCGCTTCTGCTCCTTGGCATACTGCTTCTGTGCCTCCTGCCAGCGGATATAGGCCTCCGCTGTTTCGGCGGGCGATGCAGCGGGCTCGGTGCTGTAGAGCTTCCGGTCAAGCGCCGCATACAGCTCCGGCTCGTCAAAGAACGGCGCAGAGGCTGCCGCGACCTCGTTGACAGTGGTGCTGTCCGGCATTTTCAGGATCTTGCGCATCCGGCAGAAGATCGCCGAAGCGCCCTCCTCCGCTGTGAGCTTCTGTAAGCTGCGGCGGAACTGCTTCTCCCGGATCATCGGCATCAGCAGCCAGATCAGGAACACGATCAGCGCAATGCCCAGCATGATAAAGCCGTAGCGCATGACGTTCAGGTTCTCGGCAGTGTTGTCGTCCTCCGCATCTGCGGCGATGGTCGGCTCAAAGCTCACCCAGCCGTAGCCGGAGATATAGACCTCCGGGAAGGCGTGGGAATCCCTTGCCTTGATGACATAGTTGGTATCCCAGCTTGAACCGTCATCAAACCGTACCGTGCTCTTGTACATCTCGCTGAGATTGTAGCCGGTCGCCATTCTGGTGGGTAGGCCGGCGCTGCGGCAGAGCAGGGTCATGGCGGTGGCATACTCCCAGCACACGCCGCGGCGGGTCGTTTCAAGGAAGTCGCCGATGTTCTCGCCGTTCGGCTTATCATAGGACAGGTCATAGACGAAGCTCTCGTCGTTGAAATACTGCTCGATGGCAATGGCCTTCTCCAGATCCGAGGTCAGGCCTTCGGTCAGCTCGGCAGACAGCGTATCCACGATCTCCGGGCGGTAGTCGCCGGCATTGGCTTCTGCGAGATAGGCCTGCGCATCGGCAGCCTCCGCCTCTGCCTGCAATAGCAGCGCAGCGGCATCGGGATCGGTGTCCTTCAGGATCTCGGAGGCTTCTGCAAGCAGAGCCTGATAGTCGTCATTGTGCAGATGGCCGAGCAGATCACGGGAGGTACCGCTCAGGACGTAGGAATCCGGGTAGTACTGCACCTCCATCGTGCGGTAGCCGATCTGCATGGAACCGGTCGTAGAGACCTTGGTCGCCCGCATATCATAGTCCTGCGGGTTCAGGATCGCGGTGTATCTTGTGGGGGCGATCAGGACATCGGAGCCCGGCCATACAACGCAGTTGATGCCGATCTGGTATTTCTGCTGCGTATTGAGTGTGAGGTCAGTCACCTCTGCAAGATCATAGCGTGCTGCAAAATCCGCATCCGCGGCGGCAGC
>JAGADP010000164.1 GCA_017828885.1 Oscillospiraceae bacterium
AGACCTCGAAGACCAGGCTGGTGGCGTCCTCCGGGAGCTCGGCGCTGATCCGCAGGAGACCGTCCTCCGGGATGGTCTGGTTCTCATACGGGAACGGCGTATATTTGCCGTTCTTGCCGGTCTCTTCGTTCGGGACGTTCGGATCCCACATGCCATAGGAACCTCTGACCACCGCACCGGGCTCGCCCTGTAGAGTGAAGGTCACGGTGTGGGTACCCAGACCGTTGCAGGCACGCCATTTCCCGGTCTTCTCCTTCTTGAAGCTGACCGTGATGACCGGTTTGTCCTCCCCGGAGAGGGCAGCACGCTTGGCAAGCGCTAAGTCGAACACGTCGATCACGTCATCGCCGTTGAGGTCGGCGTTTTCCGTCGAAAAGTGACCGTCTGTCTTCCCGTGGACGCGGTTCTGCAACGTCAGCACGTCCTCCGCATTGCAGAGACCATTCTCATCCGCATCGCCGGGGAGAGCATAACTGAGCACGTCCATGATGCGGTTGCCGTTGGAGCCGATGGTGCATTCCGCCGGATCGACAGTATTGCGGAAGACCTGCGCGGCGCACTTCCACCCTGCCACGGAATTGACCTCGGCATCATCGAGATACAGCGTATTCTCATAGATCTTCGCATTCTGCCCCCACTCGGGCTCCGGGGCGTAGAGGTCGAAGCCGTAGAGCTGCTTCTCGCAGCCGTTGCGGTAGCCGGTGTTATGGCGGATGATGACGTCATTGCCCTTGATCTCGATGAAGCTGTTGGCGCCATTCTCGCCGGAGATGCACGAGCCGTCAAAGGTGCAGTCCTCCACGAGCGTGCCGTAGGTGAATTCCTTGATGTCCACGCATTCCGCCGCCACGCGGGAGATGTCGCAGCGCCGGACGGTGTTGTAATGGCACTCAAAGCCGTAGCCCTCCGTGCCGATGGCGGAGCCGATGTAGATGCCCTCGCCGTACTTGGGCGTGACGGTGCCGGTGTCGTGGATCTTGCAGTCCTCGATCAGGCAGTAGGCGGAATCATTCCGCAGGTGGATGCCCTCCGAGCCGATGTTGTAGACCTCGCAGCCGCTGATGACGCTGTGGCAGGACTGGTCGAGGACGATGCCCTTCTGTGCCTCGCAGCAGCGCAGATCCTCCACGCGCCAGTAGTCGCCCATGATCCAGAGGACGATCTTGTTGGACTGATCCACGCCGCAGAGGGTCGCCGGATGGGCTGGATCCTCGCTGCGGATGGTGATGGGGTTCTCCGCGGTGCCGTCTGCCTCGGCAAAGAAGGCCGCCCACTTGCCCGTCCACTTGTCGTTCTCGTACACGCCCTCCCGCAGGAGGATGGTATCACCGGCCTTTGCATCGGCAAGGGCAGCGATGAGCTCCTGTGTGTCGGTGACGAGTACCTCCCGTGTATCCGCCGCAGCGGGTGCGGGTCTGCCGAGGCAGAGAACGGCAGCCGTCAGCAGGGCTGCGGCCGTGAACCGGCGTTTCATATGCCTTCATAGAACCGGACGACCTCGTCCAGCTCCTCCTGGGTGGGGTGTCCCTTCGCGGTGCCGCCGATCAGGATGAACGGCCCGAAGGTGTTGAAGCCCTTGCACTGGTACTTGCCGACGAGCTCGCAGCTCTTCTCTGCTGCGGTGTTGCTCAGGTCTTTGAAATAATTGTCATTCGGCATGGCGGCGGTGACAAGGAGAAAGACCTTCTTGCCGTTCGGGAGCTTCTCCTTGGCATAATTCCGCACCTGCTTGGCGGGATGCTCCGCATAGATACCGGAGGCCAGGCCGATGCAGTCATAGCCGGAGAGATCCGGGATGTCCTCCATCGCGTTGAAGGTATCGACATCCGGGTGTGCGGCAACAATGGCGTCCACGAGCTTCTTGGTGTTGCCGTGGTGCTTGGAATAGTAGACGATGGCTGTTTTCATGGGAATGACCTCATTTCTTGAAATATGGCAGCACGCTTCGCTTGCTATTGTCTGGAACGCCAGAACACTGCATTGGAGCAGCTCTGCTGCGATGACTGAGAATGTTTAACTTTGCTCCCTTCGGCAAAGCCGTTGGGAGCAAGTGGGCGTATGAAAAGGAGTACCGTTCTCCTCGAAGCAAGATGAGTGCAGCGTCACGCTGCCCCGCTACTTCTTGCGGACGGTGAAGAGCACCAGCAGCGGATAGATCTCCAGTCGGCCGAGGAGCATGTCCGTGGCCAGCAGGAGCTTTGCCCACCAGGAGTAATCCGCGAAATTACCCGCCGGGTTGACCTCGCCGAGGCCGGGGCCGACGTTGTTCATGCAGGTGATGACGGACGACACGGTCGTTGTGATGTCGTGTTCATCGAGTGACAGCAGAAAGATCGACGCCGCCAGCAAAAACATATAGACGATGAAGTAATAGCCGATGCCGTGGACGACTTCCTTGTCCACAGGCTTTTCGTCGCAGCGGACGACCACGACCGAGCGGGGGCTCAGGATGCAGCGGATCTCCTTGATGGCGCTCTTAAACAGCACCAGCACACGCACGACCTTCAGGCCGCCGCCGGTGGAGCCTGCGCAGCTTCCCACAAACATCAGGATGATGAGGATCATCTGGGAGAAGAACGGCCATTCCGTAAAGTCCGCCGAGGCAAAGCCTGCGGTGGAGATGATCGTGAAGACCTGGAAGCTTGCATAGCGGAGTGCCGTCAGGATGCTGCCCTCATAGTGCGGGATGATGTTGATGGTGATGAGGATGATCGAAACGGCGCAGATGCTGAGGAATACCCGCAGCTCCTCGTTTTTGAAGACCTGGGTGAATTTCTTGGAGAGGAGCAAAAAGTACATCGTGAAATTGACCGAGAACAGCATCATAAAGAGCGTCACGACCATTTCGACATAGACGCTGTCATAGTCGGCGATACTCCCCGCACGCACAGAGAAGCCTCCGGTGCCGGCGGTGGAGAAGGCCGTGGTGATGGCGTCAAAGAAGGGCAGTCCGCCGAGGAGCAGCAGCACGGTCTCGATCGCCGTCAGTGCCACATAGATCAGGTACAGGATCCGGACGGAGGTGCTCATCTTTGCCACGAGCTTACCGGCGGTCGGCCCCGGGGATTCGGCGCGGACAAGGTGCATCATGCGCGTGTCCGACTGCGGGATGATGGCGAGCATGAGGATCAGAACACCCATGCCGCCGATGAAATGCGTGAATGACCGCCAGAACAGACAGGATTTCGACATGGCCTCAATATCGGTGAGGATGGTGGAGCCTGTTGTGGTGAAGCCCGAGGCTGTCTCGAAGATGGCATCCGCGAGGTTCGGGATCTCGCCGGAGAGCACAAAGGGCAGCGCGCCGAGGACGGAGCATGCCAGCCACGAGCAGGCCACGACCGCCATGCCCTCGCGGGTATAAACGGACGTATTCTGGGGCTTGAAAAGGGTGACGATCGTTCCGAGCAAGATCAGGCAGGCGCTGGTGACGGCAAACCCGATCAGGCTCGGCATTTCGCCGTAGATCCCCGCCACGATCGTCGGCAGCAGCAGCAGCACGCCGATGCCCCGCACGATCTGGGCGGTGAGGTAGAATATCATTCGATGGTTCATCCGGGCAATCCTCCGTTAAATGCTGAACATCTCGTCCAGGCTGGTGATCTTGCGGTTGGTGGTGACGACCACAACGCTGTCATTGACCCGGAGCACATCGTCACCGGAGGGGATGATACGCTTGGAGCCGCGGATGATGCCGGCGATCAGGAAGCCGGAGTTGACATTCAGCTCCTTCAAAGGCTTGCCGATGTACTTGGCGCCGTCGCGGATGATGAACTCGATCGCCTCGAGCTTGTTATCGGCCAGGCGGTAGAGGGTGATGATGTTGCTGTTCTCGGAATTCTGCTTGGCGCGGACGTATTGCAGGACGAGCTCGGCGGTGGTCTCCTTCGGGGAGATGATGTTCTCGAGCCCGACGCTGTCCGAGATGGAGAGCAGAGAGGTACGGTTGATCTTGGTGACGACCTTGTCCACGCCGATCTTCTTGGCATAGAGCGAGAGGATGATGTTCTCCTCGTCGATGCCCGTCAGCATGATGCAGGCATCCGCCGTTTCCAGGCCTTCCCGCGCTCCGTGGCAGAACTTCCACACGGGAACCTCCTCCCACGTCCCGGCCGATTTGTCCGCGGTTATCGGCGGATCCCCGTCAAGCTTTTCCGGCGCACTCATCCGAAAATACTCCGCCGCGAACGTTCCGATCAAAACGGCGGCGCCGAGGCTTTCCCGGACTTCCGGCAGCCCATCGGGTCCCGGAACGGTTTCCGCCGTGCCGCCGGATCCGAGTGATAAGGCCAGGCAGCAAATCAGCCAGAATGTCAGCAGTTTTTTCATTTTCAATCCCTCCGTTTTCCTGTCGTCTCCATTTTGCCCGCGGGAACCGCCGTGTCAAAGTGCGGCGCGCGTTCCGCCGGGACTCACGCTTACGTGTCGTCGATCTTTTTCCGGTTGGCCATGCGTTCTTCCCGCTCCCTGCGGGCTTTATTCAGTTTTCGGGTAATGTCCGCCCTCTTTTGCTTTTCTTTCCGCTTTTTGGAAAGATATGCTTTCAGAAAACCGGTCATGGGAAAGAGGAAAAATAAAACAAGCGCAATAATCAGGGTCGTGTCGGGCTTTCCCCCGCCGCCCGTCTCTTTGCCGGACCCGTTGTACCGGATGCCGTTCTTTTTACAGTACTTCTGCGCGTATGAACCGTTGGCCACCTCCGCGGTAACGGAATCACTGCGCAGAAACGCCTCATCGTCAATGCGTGTGACACCGGCCGGTATCGTAATATCGGTCAGGGAGTTGCAAAAGGCAAATGCCCTGATCCCGATCTCCGTCACCTGATCCGGAATC
>JAGADP010000165.1 GCA_017828885.1 Oscillospiraceae bacterium
CGAATGCCCATATGGCGCTTCCGTCCGGCCTTACCGATGTGCAAATTACTGTAGCAGATGTCAACCATGACAGCATCGTGAACGCTTCGGATGCTGCGGTTGTGCTGATCTATGCAGCGGCAATCGGTGCGGGACAGGATGTCAAAATCGAGGATTATGTCCATTAAAGCAACAAAGCACTCCAATCAATTATCATGGATGCAGCCCCGTGCGGGGCTGCATTTTTGTGTCGGGTTATTTATGTAGAACAAAATTTGAATAGATTGTTACTTTTTATTATTCTTTATTGCCAAATGATGTAATGTATGCTATACTAAAGATACATGATAATGCCATGATCCTGCTTTTCTATAAGCTGAACGCCTGATATCTCATCATGATAGGAGGAATACTTATGAAAAACGGCTGCAAACGTTTCCTGTCCGCCCTGAGTGCCCTTGCGATGCTCGTCATTTCCGTGCCTATGCAGGGTGTTCTCCCTGCAGCAGCTGAGGATGCCCCTGCGATCGCTGAGCCGGTCTCCACGACAGGCGGTATGACCGTGACCGGAACCAATTCCCTCGGTGAAATGCTTCTTGCAAAGTCCGAACAGGCGGAGCAAATCTCCAGCGGATGGGCGATAACAGATGTCACCGTGGAGGACGGCCTTGTGCAGGCTCGCTGCTATTGCGATACTTTCGCCGAGATCGTGGTGGGCTTCTATTCGGAGGACGGCACCGAGCTGCTTGCAAGCTGTAACAGCACTATCGGCAGCAGCGGCGAGGTCACGATGCTGCTCCCGGAGAACTGTCCCGAGAACTTCTACCTCAAAGCCATGCTCCTCGATGAGAATCAGATCCCGCTGGCCAAGCCATTTGTAACTGAGCTGTATACGTCTACATTCTCGGAGGTGCGCAATGCCGTCATCACTGACTATGACCCGGCATTGACGATCAACCTCGATGAGGATGACAAGACCAACTTCCTCGTGCTGAATGAGACGACACACCGCATCGAATCTGACGGCACAGCGAATATTCTGCAAAGCGTTGAAGGCAGCGACTATACCTTCATCAATGCGGATGATACGCTGACCGCTGTGCAGAAGGACGATATTCTCTATTATTCCGATGCAGCGCACGAACAGCTCATCCTGAAAGCGGATACGGTCACTGTTGACGGCACGACTGTAACGCTGAAAGATGCCGGTGCAGCGCTGGAGGATGCCTTTGCGCTCATCAAGATCGAGTATGAGGATCAGGCAGAAGTGGACACCTCGACAGAGCTGCCGGAGGGTGTGACCTATCTCGGAGAAGCCGGGGCATCTGCTCAGAATACAACGCAGGATCCAGCGTTTGCGCTGGCGAAGGATGGCGCAGAAGATGAGGCGCTAGAGCTGTTCCATCAAGAGCGTGACAAGCTCAAGGCTTCGGTGTTCAAGCTCGAGGGCGAATGTAGCACCCCCGAGAGCGACCTCGTTTCCTGCAAGATTGAAGGCTCGCTCGAGGTCGGCATTGCCATGCCTATGACCTGGAAGGTCTACTATCAGGAACGACGGTTCTTCGGACGGGTCGATTTTGATTCCGTTTTGTTCATCGAGGGTGTGGCAAAGATCAGTGCCGAAGCGACCGTGCCTCTGTACGGCTTCCGGAAGAAGTGCCTCGATCTTGCTGAGGTCAAAGCAGACATCGGGCTGCGCCTCGAGGGCGAGGTCAAGCTTACAGCACAAGCGAAAGTCTCCGCACCTTTCTCACTCTTCGCCGATGAAACGGTTTTCACCGGTCAAACTCCGACAGTGAGCGGAAAGCTCGAAGCGGAAGGCTCGCTGTTTGTCGGCGTGGTCGCAGAACTCGGTCTGTCAGTCGGCACTGATGAGGTCTATGATGTGGTTCACGCCGGTGCAGGTGTCGGCATCGAATACAAGCTTGGCGTGCAGGTCGAAGCCCAGGGAGCTGCAGAGGCCAATGCAGAAGTCCTCGATCCGACAAAGCCACAGCCGCAGGATGAACGGATCGACCATGCCTGCAAGATGTGCATTGACGGAGAAGCAAAGATCATCTTCACCGCCAAAGGCGAGGCATGGATCCGTCTCGGACATTCCAAGGAGTTCATGGAGTCCGAAGATTTCACTGACCCGATCGGCGGAAGCGGCTCGTGGGAGAAGAAATTCAAGAAGGAAGCTACCATCGCCGAAAAGCATCTGTTCTATTTCTACTACTCCATCGACCATAACGATTGGGGGCTGGGGGAATGTCCGTATAAAAAGTACCGGGTACGGTTTACTGTGACGGATCAGTATGGAAATCCGCTGCCCTCTGCGATTGTCATGCTGACCGGATGTGAGATGCGTGCCACGGATGCAGCAGGCATTGCAGATCAATGGGTACCCGGAAGTGAAGAGGATATCCTCTCCTATAATGTCAAATATAAGAGTGACTGCAAGACCGGGACACTGATCGTGTCAAGACAGCCGGTTGATCTCCAGATCATGTTTGGCATCGAGGATGCTGAACCGCCTGAGCCGGAAGTTCCGCAGATCACGATCAGCAACGGCGGATCCTATTACTACTTCCCGGGCTACGGTGTACTTTGCGACTACGGCACAAACAAGATCGGCAAGATCTCGTTCAACGGACTGTACTATCGTGTTACATTTGAAAACGGCGGCGTCAGCGTTTACGGTTATGGTGAATATAAGGACGATGTGGAGACTGTGGATCGGAAATGGTACGATCTCATGATCCCCGCTGCCGTTTGCGGAGC
>JAGADP010000166.1 GCA_017828885.1 Oscillospiraceae bacterium
CGGACAGCTTTGCCAGTCTCTCCTGGAGCTTCTCGCGGTCGAAATCGGAGGTCGCGGTCTCGATCTGGCTCTTGATCTGAGCCACTCTTGCCTTGATCTCCTCGGATGCACCTGCACCGTCCACGATGATGGTGTTCTCCTTCTGGATGACTACCTGACGGGCACGGCCGAGCTGACGCATGGTGGTCTCGCTCAGCTCCAGACCCAGATCTGCGCTGATGACCTCAGCACCGGTCAGGATGGCGATGTCCTTGAGCATCTCCTTGCGTCTGTCGCCAAAGCCCGGAGCCTTGACAGCGGCGCACTTGAAGGTGCCTCTCAGGTTGTTCAGGATGAGGGTGGTCAGAGCCTCGCCCTCGATGTCCTCAGCGATGATGACAAGCTTCTCACCGGTCTTGACGATCTGCTCGAGCAGCGGCAGGATCTCCTGGATGGAAGCGATCTTCTTGTCGGTCAGCAGGATGTAGGCATTGTCGTAAACAGCCTCCATCTTCTCGGTATCCGTTACCATATAGGGGGAGATGTAGCCTCTGTCGAACTGCATACCCTCAACGACCTCGGAATAGGTGTCAGCGGTCTTGCTCTCCTCAATGGTGATAACACCGTCAGCGGAGACCTTCTCCATTGCCTCAGCGATCAGCTTGCCGACATTCTCGTCAGCGGAGGAAACCGTGCCGACTCTTGCGATGTCCTCGCTGCCGGCTACCGGCTTGGAGTTTGCCTTGATGGTCTCCACAGCAGCGTCAACAGCCTTGGCAATGCCCTTCTTCAGGATCATCGGGTTTGCACCGGCAGCAATGTTCTTCATGCCCTCGTGTACGATGGCCTGTGCCAGCAGAGTAGCGGTAGTGGTACCGTCACCGGCTGCGTCATTGGTCTTGGTAGCGACCTCCTTGACGAGCTGTGCGCCCATGTTCTCGAAGGCATCCTCGAGCTCAATATCCTTTGCGATGGTCACGCCGTCATTGGTGATGAGCGGAGCACCGAACTTCTTGTCGAGTACCACATTTCTGCCCTTCGGGCCGAGTGTGATCTTGACGGTATCCGCCAGCTTGTCGATACCGGTCTGTAATGCCTTGCGAGCGTCCTCGCCGTATTTAATATCCTTAGCCATGATAAATCTCTCCTTCTGTATAGTTTGCCGGCTTTCAGCCGGCTCAGGAGGGGCTGCTCGCCCCTCCTAAACCTCCCTCGGCAGGGCGGTGACCGCCCTGCACCCGCATCTTATCTTGGATGATATGGAGGTATACCAGCGGGGGCTCCCCGCTTAGTCAGTTACAATTGCCAGGATGTCTTCCTGACCAACGAGGGTGTACTCCTCGCCGTCCACCTTGACCTCAGTGCCGCCGTACTTTCTGGTGAGCACCTTGTCGCCGGGCTGAACGATCATCGGAACAAGCTTGCCGTTGTCGTCATACTTGCCGTCGCCGACTGCGATGACCTCAGCGACCTGCGGCTTTTCCTTGGCAGAACCAGCCAGGATGATACCGCTCTTGGTGGTCTCCTCGGCTTCTGTCATCTTAATGAGTACCTGATCAAACAATGGTTTAATTGTCATGATAATTTCCTCCTTACGAAATTAGGAAAGCACTGGATCAATTGACAATGCAGTACTTCCTTAGCACACTTCTCAAAGAAGTGTTAGCACTCATTCTCTCTGAGTGCTAATTCTATTTTACCACCTTTACAGGAAAAAGCAAGTGTTTTCAGAAAATTCAGCCATCTGCACAAATTCATGCGTTGAAAATAGGCGGATTATAGATAGCAAACGCCCGATCTTATCCATTAAAGATATGCACTGCCTCCGGGAACCAGACGCTGCGCAGGAACTTTTTCAGACCCTTCTCAGCGTCCGCGCGGATCTGCTGCATCTCCTGCGCCTTGATCGGCACGAGCCAGTGCAGGCGGCTCGGTGAGCCCAAAATGTCCGGCAGCGGCGGACAGGGCATACCCTTGATCTGCGCCGCATCGAGCACCAGAAGCCCGGTATACCCCGGGAGCACCGTCGGGTCGATGTCGATGGTATGGCCGTGGCCGAGGTAGTCCCGCTCGTTCCACGGCATCTGGATCACCATGTCCATGACAGGCACCATCCGGCCGGCTGCGTCCGCGCATTCCGCCTTGCAGGCAAAGCCCAGCTCCATGCGGGCGTGCGGCATCCAGTCCTTGCCGTATACATGCCAGACATAGGGCAGCTCAAGCTGCGCCATGCCGACGGTCAGGTTGTAGCAGATGCCCCCTTTCCGGCTCATCCAGAGCCTTCTGTGGGGCAGTGCATCCTGTTGCAGATGCAGGTAATGCTCCGGCTCTCCGGCGAATTGCGTGTAGACGCTGCGGTAGGCCGAATCAAACCGGTTCCAGATCTCCTCGCTGTGGATGGCGTTCCACTGCTTGTCGGCAAAGCGCAGCCAGCTCATGACGCTGTCCACATCGTTCTGCGTGAGCGGCCAGCCGTAGCGACAGCGCTCGCGGAGATAGCGCGAATAGCCGGTGCATTCGCCCATGACCGCATACTGCGGGATCGCCCCGAGCAGCCCGTCCTTGTCAAAGACCGCCGCACAGTCGCCGGCGGCATACCAGACGATGCGCAGGGAATCCTCGTCCAGCTCCATCCCTGCCGGGTCGTGCGTGATGAAGCGCCGCGGCAAGACAAAGGAGCCGTCTCTGTCCGGCTCCCAGTCCTCCGGCGCTGCAATACGGTTGCAGAGCCAAAGCATAAACGTGACCCCGCCGCCATAATCGTCCATCAGGCCGAAATAATAAGCATTCTCATCCTTGATGACAGCCGCCGTCAGGCCGCTGCAAACGGGAGACTCGCTCTCGCAGAGAAATTCATTCTGCATCGGCTTCGTCCTCCGGCGCTGCCTTCTTCTGGCCGATCTTCCGCTCGGTGCCGTTTCTCAGACGGCTGATATTCTCATGATGGCTGGCGATGATGACCGTTGCCATGATGACAGTCTGCAATACATGGATCAGGATCCACGGCAGCGTCCACTGACCGCCCGACAAGAAAAACTGCATCAGGAACGTGATGAGCGGGCAGCACGCCGTCGCGATGATGGATGACAGGCTCACGATCTTCGAGCAGAGCAGGATGATGCCGAAAATGCACATCAGGATGCAAAACACCCGCCAGTCGAGCACTAAAAACAGCGATACGCCGACCAGAACGCCCTTGCCGCCCTTGAAGTGGTAGTAGAGCGGGAATACATGCCCCACGATGGCAAAGATGCCCGCCATTGCGCCGAAGAAATACAGATCGGCCGTCTCCCCGATCAGATGATAGGCGATGAACTGGCTCAGGAATACCGCCAGCACGCCCTTTGTGAGGTCGCCGAACAGCGTGAGAAAGCCGCAGCCCTTGCCGAAGCAGCGCATGGTGTTCGTCAGCCCCGCATTGCCGGAGCCGAACTGCCGCACGTCCTCATGCTTGAGCAGACGTACCGAGATGATGGCAGAATTGATACTGCCAAGCAGATAGCCGATCGCCGCAGCGATAACAGCCATTAAGATCCACATGATGCTGTCCCCCTTATGCGTCGTTCCTGTTGCGTTCCCGGACGATCATGCGCACCGGGGTGCCTTCGAGCCCGAAGGTCGTGCGGATCTGGTTCTCGAGATAGCGCTGGTAGGAGAAGTGGAACAGATCGGCACGGTTCACAAAGCACACGAATGTCGGCGGCTTGGTGGACGCCTGTGTCATGTAGTAGATCTTCAGGCGGCGGCCCTTGTCCGACGGCGGCTGTACTCTTGCCACGGCATACGCGAGGACGTCGTTGAGCATACCCGTGGAGATGCGCATGGCGTTCTGGTCGGCAACGGACTTGATCATGCCGAAGAGCTTCTCCACACGCTGGCCGGTCTTGGCCGAGATGAAGATGAACGGCACATAGCTCATGAAGCTGAAATCATTCTCGAGCTTCTTCCTGAACTCCTGCATGGTCTTGTCGGTCTTGTCCTCGATGGCATCCCACTTGTTGACCGCCACGATACAGCCCTTGCCCTGCTCATGGGCATAGCCTGCGACCTTGGAGTCCTGCTCCGTAAAGCCCGTGGTGGCGTCGATCATGATGACGCACACATCCGCACGATCCACCGCCATATAGGCACGGAGCACGGAGTAATGCTCGATCTTCTCGGTGATCTTGGACTTGCGGCGGATGCCGGCAGTGTCGATGAAGACAAAGCGCCCTTCCTCCCGCTCGATAATCGTATCTGTCGCATCACGGGTCGTGCCGGCGATGTCGGAGACGATCACACGCTCCTCACCGGCGATGCGGTTGATGAGCGAGGACTTACCGGCGTTGGGCTTGCCGATGACAGCGACCTTGATGTCGGTATCCTCGTAGTCGTCGGCATCCTCCTCCGGGAAGTACTTGATGACCTCGTCGAGCATGTCGCCCGTACCGTGGCCGTGTACCGAGGAGATCGGGTACGGCTCACCGATGCCGAGGTTGTAGAATTCATAGACATCCATCGGCACGTCGCCGAGGGTGTCGCACTTGTTGACAGCCAGAATGACCGGCTTGCCGGACTTCTGGAGCATGTCCGCAACGGCATAGTCATTGGCCGTCACGCCGCTCTTGACGTCCGTCACAAGGATGATGACATCCGCATGGGCAATGGCGACCTCCGCCTGCTGCCGCATGAGGGTGAGCATCTTGTCGTCCTCCTTCGGCTCGATGCCGCCGGTGTCAACGACCATGAACTTGTGGCCTCTCCACTCGCATTTGGAGTAGATGCGGTCTCTCGTCACACCGGGCGTGTCCTCCACGATGGAGAGCCGCTGACCGATGAGCTTATTGAACAGCGTGGACTTGCCGACATTCGGTCTGCCGACAACAGCAACTACTGGTAATGGCATAGTTTTCTCCTTTCTGTTTCTCGGGGTGATCCCCGCCCTCAGCTGATCTCAGGAACGGGAAGCGGACGGCGGTCGTCCAGTACTTTTTCGGGATCTGACAGCAGATCCCGCATCTTGTCCGGGTAGTGATACAGCCGGAATCCGTCAAGATTCCGCCGCGACTGCCGGACATAGCGTGTATTGAGCTGCACCCAGGCATCCGGCAGATTGTCCACATGGCAGAAATAGCGGAAGCCGCGGTCATACAGCAGATCAAACTTCTCCGTGTCCTCATAGGACTCGGGATAGATCTTGGTGGAAATATCCGCACCGAACGGGTAGATCAGGATGTCCGTCCCGCCGATGACATTGCCGATGCGCTCCACCCAGAGGTCTGTATCATTCGCGATCTTCTCGCAGCTGCTCTTGGTGAAGTTGATATGCGCGTAGGAATGGGAAGCGATCTCGTAGCCGCTGTTCCGCAGCGCCTCCGCCACGGCGGCAGCCTTTGCGCAGTCGCTCTCATACTCAGGGGATCCCGGCATGTCCAGCGCCCGGTACCCGAACGCCCCGGCATATCCGGTCACGGCAATGACCGCTTTGGCACCGTTGTAGGAAAAGTCCGGATGTTCCTCCACAAACTCGTCTAAAATGGGGACAAGATCGTATGCGCCGGTCAGCGTCTGGCCGTTTTCCTCATATTCGCAGAGCACCTTGCCGTCCTGCACCACAAGCTTCGTGGCAAAGCCGTCCCCACGCATGTAGTCGTAGTAATTCACATCATCCTGGGAAATGATGACGGGCTTCTTTCCCTCCGGCAGGTAAATATCCCCCGGCACGAAGCCGTCCTCCGTTTCCACGGCGATGTCATGCAGCCCGACCAGCACATAGCCGTTGTCATAGAGCTGCTGTAGGATCTCGCGGAACTCCTTCACGGTCGTCATATAGAGATTGTAGCCGTCATCCTCCCCCTCGCCGTCAAAGGCCAGCGCCGGATCGACAATGAGCGAGTGAAAGAAGATGTGCGGTGTCTGCGTGGGATCCTCCACACGCACCAGCACGGGCGCTTCGGTCGGTTCCGTTGTGGGTGCATCAGCAGTCGGCTCCGTGGAAGGCGTCGTCAGCCTGGCAAGGGTCTCCGAGACAGTGCCGTTCTTCTGCATGGACATACCGCAGCCGCCGCACACCGCCATTGCCGCCGCCAGCAGCAGCGCTAATTCAGACCGTTTCACGCAAGCACCCCCAATCTCTTTATCGGGACATTTTCAGAAGCGGCACCCAGTCATCCTCGAACATCTTCTCCCCGGTGAGGGCAAAGCCGTGCCGCTCGTAGAAGGCAATGCCCCGGGTGTTGTATTGCAGTGCCCAGAGCCAGTTCGCCCCCAGCTCCTCCACGGCATAGGTCAGCAGCGCCGCCCCGATGCCGGAATTCTGGAACGCCGGCTCGACATAGAGCTTATCGAGCAGATCGCCCTGCACCCGCGCCATGCCCTTGACGATGCCGTCATCATAGACGATCGTCTCGGCCAGCGCCTCTGATCCGGCCGCATATTCCGCCGCCGTATCGAGGACATTCAGCTCGTCGAAAAAGAACTCGTCGGTTTTCAGGAACGGGTAGAAATTCACCCGGTAATTCGTCACGATCAATTCGGCGATCCGCCCCGCATCGGCAGGGGTCGCCTTTCGTATATAGTTCATAGTGTATCCTTTAGTATTCCACGCCCAGGATCGCATCGAGGAATTCATACCCGTCATTCGTCACAAGGCGGATCTTCGTATGCAGCGCCTCCTCGACCTGGCCGATGGTGTAGTCATCGAGGAACACGTCACTGTCACGCCGGATCATGACCGAGGACAGCAGCAACTCCTCCCCGAGGGGCTGATCCTTGAGCTGGGCAATGAGATCCTGTCCGGTGATGAGCCCCGTCACGGTGATCATCTCGCCGAAGAAGTCGTTCCGGATGGGGTACATGTGTACCGTCAGCCCCGGAAAGGCCGCCTCGGCCTCGTCCACGAGACTGCGCAGGACGCCGTAAGGCGAGCGCCCCGTGGCGATGCTCACGCTCCGCGGCAGGTGATCGGGTTCGGCGTCCTCCAGTGCGGCATGAAATTCATCCGCCAGCGACCGCAGCAGCCCGACGCCGTTCTCATACTGCGGGTACTCCTCGTAATAGTCCGCATCCGGGAGCTCACGCCCCGCCATGATGAAGAACTCATCCGAGGGGAATACCGCCCGTGTGCCGTGCTTTTCGAGGAATTGCAGCTGATAGCGCTCGATCAGGTCGAGCGCCTGTCCGGCTGTCTCCGCCGTGAACGGGGTGAGCGGATAGAGCCCCTCCCGGTGCTTCGACAGGCCGACCGGCACGACCGCCACGCTCGTCAGATTCGGCAGCATGCTGCCGAGGTCGGTGAGCGTCCGCTCGAGCTCCTTGCCGTCGTTCAGACCGGGGCAGAGCACGATCTGGCAGTTGAGCTGGATGCCTGCCCTTGCCATCTGCCAGAGGAAGTCGAGCTTCTCCCCGGCAAACCGGTTGTGCATCATCACGCACCGCAGCTCCGGATTGGTCGTGTGTACGGAGACGTTGATGTTCAGGTGCATCTCAATGATGCGGTCAACGTCCTCCTGCGTCATGTTCGTGAGGGTGACGTAATTGCCCTGCAGGAAGCTCAGGCGGGCGTCGTCATCCTTGAAGTACAGCGTTTCCCGCATGCCCGGCGGGAGCTGGTCGATGAAGCAGAACACGCACTTGTTGCGGCAGCTCTGCTTCTTGTCCATGAGAAAGCTCTCAAATTCCAGCCCGATGTCGTCGTACTCATCCTTCCGGATACGCACCTCACGCTCCGTGCCGTTGTCGATGACGAGCGTCAGGTCTGTCTCCGCCGCATAGAACATGTAGTCGAGCACATCCCGCACGGGGTGCCCGTTGATGGAGACGAGCTGTTCGCCGGCAAGGATCCCGGCCTTGTCCGCGGGAGAACCGGAAATGACCTGCGTTATGGGAACCATCGGCGCGCGCCTCCTTTCCGTGGATCTATGCCGGGTATTCTACGACAATACCCGGGATCCGCCGAGATACTGCTGTATCAGGCGGATCCCGGGTCTATGCACATGGTCATTCGGCATTCTGACCGCCGTTTGCCGCCCATTCGGACGGATAGAACGCATCAGGGTCAACCGGGAGCAGCACAAAGGAATACCGTGCCTCGCCCATCTCGCCAACGAGATTACCATTGGCATCCGGGCCGGACATGGCAAAGATCATCGACTCCTCGGCGCTGTCCACCTGGAACACGACATCGACCTTGGTCTGCTCACAGGCAAAGCTGTAGGAACCGGTCGGCGTGATATAGGTACCGCTGTTGTTATCCTTGAAGACAAAGTACTCGCCTGTCGCCGTATCGTCGCTGCGCACCTCGTAAACACCTCTGCCGAACCACGCGAAGTCCGCATCGCGGTTCTCCTCGGGGGCTGCCGCAGGGGTATCCTGTGCATCCGGTGCCGGCGGGTTCGTCATGTCCTCCTCTGCCGCACCAACGACCGCAGCATCGGTCATGACCTCGATCTCCGGCGCCTCATCCTCGGGGGCGGGCGGATTTGTCATCTCTTCCTCCTGCTGCATTTCCACAGCCGAAAGCGGGGGCGCCGTCATTTCTGTTTCTGCGCCGCCGAAATTGGCCGTCTGGTCGGTCGAAATACTGCATCCGCAGCAAAGAACCGCCATTGCCGCCAGCAGGATCGTGCATTTTTTCATGGTAACATCTCCTGGTATCAGATCAAAGGAAGCACTGAACAAATCGTTGCTACAGTACTTCGAGGATAGAAAAGGGCTTTGCGGGGCTTCGCCCCATGGCCCTTGTACTGATTGATGGATCGATCAGCACTACCCTAAGCATTCCAAAACAAAAGCGGAGAGAAGTTGCCTGCTCTCCGCCCACTTGCTTATTCAGCATCCAGCTTCAGAACATTTACGCCCTTGTAGAAGCCGCAGTTCTTGCATACCTTGTGCGGAGCCTTCAGCTCACCGCAGCGGTCGCACTTGCACATTGCCGGAGCTTCGAGCTTCCATACAGCACTGCGTCTCTTGTTCTTTCTTGCCTTAGATGTTTTTCTCTTCGGTACTGCCATTTTTGGCACCTCCTTCTTCCGGCTCTAAGCCTGGTGTTCTCTTCACGACTGATCGCAGCCGCAGTCCTTTTCGTTCCTGTCGCAGCCGCATACCGGGCAGAGTCCTTTGCAGTCCTCTTTGCACAGCATCTTGGTCGGCAGCTCCAGCAGCAGATCGGTCATTGCGATCTCTTCGGGATCAATGCTCTCTGCCTGCGCAAGGATGTAGTCCTCCTCGTCCTCCTCGGATTCGAGCATCCGTACAACGACGTGCTCCTCCTCGTAGGCGAAGTCCTGAACAGTCTCCTTCAGGCAGCGGTCACATGTGACAAGCAGGGAAAACGTGATATGCAGCTTCAGCAGCACCACGCCCGCATGATTGGCAATACTCCCCTCCACCTGCACGGGAGAGTGGAACACATACCCATGCACCTCGGAAAGGCGCTCCTCTGAAACGGTGAACCCGATCTTCTCGGATGTACCGGGAACATTCAGTACATTTTTGATATTCATCAGCATGATCGTTCCCTCATTTCCTTGCAGAGCATCACAAAGTATATTATAGCGGATAGGACGTTATTTGTCAAGTGTTTTTCTGAAATTTCCCGAAAAATCCCGGAGACCGGCGTACCGGTCTCCGGATTTTTGTGCGGTTCTTACAGATACTTTGTCACAGACTCCGGCAGATCAGCAACATCGGCGGAAACGGTGAAGGTGATGACCGTGTCATTGCCGGTGAGCTTGTCGAGCTTTGCGAACATTGCGCCCAGCTCGTCGAAATCAGCGCCGCCGATCTTCAGGATGCCATCCACGAAGATCTCCTTGATGTCGTAGTTGCCAGCCAGCATACCGGCCAGGAAGCCGTAGAAATTCTCATAGCCGGCAATATCGAACTGCTCAACGCCGACCCAGCGAACCTTGTAGCTGATGGAGCGGCGCAGGGTCTCGCCCTTCTCCACACATACGAGGCAGCCGTTGGTCTCTGCAACAGCGGTGTTGATGCGGTCGATGAGGGTCTTGGTCTTGCCAGAGCCCTTCTTTCCGGTGATCAGTTTAATCATGGTAAAAAACTCCTTTCAAGTGCCGTATTTTTGTCAGGCACATTGGTTCTAATATCATCACCCTCCAAGGGGTAATTATCAAGCTTATGTCAATAGCGTGCGCCCTGCCCGCAGGGGTCCCCTGCTTAGTAGCCGAGACGAGCCTCCAGCTCTGCCTTGGCGCCCTCATAGCCGGGCTTGCCGAGGAGTGCGAACATGTTCTTCTTGTAGCTCTCCACGCCTGGCTGGTTGAACGGGTTCACGCCGAGGGTGTAGCCGGAAACGGCACATGCCTTCTCGAAGAAGTAGATCAGGTAGCCCAGGCTGAACTCGGTGGTGTCGTCCAGTTCGAGGATGATCTGCGGAACGCCGCCCTCGGTATGTGCGAGGATCGTGCCCTCCTGTGCCTTTCTGTTAACAACGGACATGTTCTGGCCGCAGAGGAAGTTCAGGCCGTCGAGGTTGGCCTCGTCCTTCTCGAGGAAGAAGTCCTGCTTCGGCTTCTTGATATCCATGACAGTCTCGAACATCAGGCGGGAACCCTGCTGGATGAACTGACCCATGGAATGCAGGTCGGTGGAGAATACCACGGAAGTCGGGAGCAGACCCTTGTTGTCCTTGCCCTCGGACTCGCCGAAGAGCTGCTTGTACCACTCGTTCATCATGGCGAAAGCCGGATCGTAGGCAACGAGCATCTCAGCGGACTTGCCCTTTCTGTAGAAGATGTTGCGCAGTGCAGCATACTTGTAGCAGTCGTTGTTGTCGAAGTCAGCAGTGTAGTCCTGCTCAGCCTTCGCAGCGCCCTCCATGAGCTTGTCGATGTCGCAGCCGGCTACAGCGATCGGCAGCAGACCAACGGCAGTCAGGACGGAGAAACGGCCGCCGACATCATCCGGCACAACGAAGGTCTCATAGCCCTCGGTGTCGGACAGCTCCTTGAGCGTGCCCTTTGCCTTGTCGGTGGTGGCAAAGATATGATCCTTGGCGCCCTCCTTGCCGTACTTGTCCTCCACGAGCTTCTTGAATACGCGGAAGGCCAGTGCCGGCTCGGTGGTCGTACCGGACTTGGAGATGACGTTGACAGAGATGTCTCTGCCCTCACAGATGGAGATGACCTCGTTGAGGTAGGTCGGGTTGATGTTGTTGCCGACATAGTAGATGTCGGGGGTATCCTTCTTCATGTTGTTGTAGAAGGGGCTCTTGAGCAGCTCGATGGCAGCTCTTGCGCCGAGATAGGAACCGCCGATACCGATGACGATCAGGACGTCAGAATTGCCCTGGATTTTCTTGGCAGCAGCCTTGATGCGGGCGAATTCCTCCTTGTCGTAGTCGGTCGGCAGATGCAGCCAGCCGAGGAAGTCGGAGCCGAGACCGGTGCCGTCGTGCAGCGTCTTCGCTGCCAGCTCGATCTGCGAGCGGATGCCCGCCATGTCCTCATCCGTGACAAAGCTGCCCAGATAATTTGTGTTCAGTTTCAGTGCCATAAAAAACGCCTCCAGAATGTTCTAATTCATTATCTATCATACTATAAAAACGGAAATTTTGCAAGTACCTTGCGGCTCTTACGTATAATATTGTGAAAACAAGACAAATTCAGATGTGATTTTTTGAGCACTTTTGCCATCCTTTTCCGGTCAGTTCCGGAGCGGCCGCGCATAGAATGATACTGCTCCCCCTTTCCGCCGATAGACAAGTTAAGTTTGCCCCCTCCGCCGCCATTCGGCGGCACCTCCCCCAAGGGGGAGGAAAAGGTTTTAAGGGGGCTCCGCCCCCTTGACCCCTGATTTATCTGTTTTAGTTTTAGGATCATTGGAGATGATGCCTGTGAAAAATACTGCCGCCCTTGCCGCCTGCCTGCTCCTGCTGACGCTGTTCCTGCCGGTGCGCGTCCATGCGGAGGAGACGCCCGCCGTTCTGCTCGTGGAAGCCTCCACCGGCTGCGTCCTTGCGGAGGAAAATGCCGATACACCGCTGCCTGTCGGGTCTCTCGCCAAGCTCATGACCGCGCTCCTTGCGGGGCAGGCCATCGAAGCCGGTGAGCTCACGCCGGAGACGCCCCTCACCGCCGGTGAGAGCGTCCGCAGCGTGGAGGGCGCTGTCATCTGGCTGCAACCGGGCGATACTGCCACCGTGGAGGAGCTTTTGCTCGGGCTGCTCATCGGGAATGCGAACGATGCCGCAGCCGTCTTGGCTGCGCGCATCTCCGGCAGCAGCGAGGCCTTTGTCATGGACATGAATGCTGCCGCCTTCGACCTCGGGATGCGCGACACGCATTTCACCACCCCACCGGGCTATGACGACCCGGCGGCATACTCCACCGCAAGAGACATGGGGAAGCTCGCCTGTGCCGTGCTGCAATGTGACGCATTACAGCCGTATCTCTCCATATGGCGGACGATCATCCGGGAGGAACAGACTCCCGCGGAGCTCGTCAACGAGAACACGCTCACCCGGACGTATGACGGCTGCTGCGGCCTGAAAGCGGCGCATTCCCCGGCGGCGGGCTACTGCGTCATCGCAGCGGCACGGCGGGGCGGTATGACCTGCGCGGCGGTCGTGCTCGGCTGCGAGGATGCAGACGAGCGCTTCGCCATTGCCAAAAAGCGACTGAACAGCGCCTTTTCCGGCTATCAGCTCACGGTTCCGGGCTTCTCGGAGGAATTCCTCATGCCCCTGCGCATCCGGGGCGGCACGGAGAACGCCGTCCTGCTCAGTGCCGAGAAAGTCCCCCTCCTCGCCGTGCCGAAGAACGCCCAGCCGGAGGCCGTCATCGTGCTCCCGGAATTCCACAGCGCCCCCGTCCGGAAGGGCATGCCGGTCGGGCGGGTCTGCTTCTACAGCGGCGATACCCTCCTCTGCGAGACCGCGCTCGTGGCCGCGGAGGACGTCCCCGCCATGACCTGTCGGCATGCGCTTCTGTCGGCATGGCGGGCATTCTTCCGATAGAACATGAAAACGGGCTTTCCACATGGGAAAGCCCGCTTTCTGCAAAACATCTTTCTCTATTTTTTCTAAATCAAGTGCCTTACTTTTCGATATACTTGTCAATTGCCTCGAAAAGCTTTTCAGCATCGTCGGTATGTGCCTGCAGTTCGATCGGCTTCGTCAGGTCGAGGCTGTAAATACCCATGATCGACTTCGCGTCCACGATATACCGGCCAGATACCAGATCAATATCGAAAGCGAACTTCATGAGGATATTGACAAACTCCTGCACATCACCAAAAGTCTTCAGGCTGATGGTCGTTGTTGTCATAAACACTACCTCCTTTTTCTCTGTCTTTTTTCCTTGTGTACAGCTTTTTCCTTGCTGTGACTATAGCATATCACGAAAACGATTTCCTGTCAAGGGTATTGCAAAAAATTCGGCGATTTAGTATAATAGAAACAGAGGAAAAACAGATTATTTATACACGTTGATAGCCGTAACCGGCGCAGATTGCGGATTTTGCAATGCAAAGGCTCCGCCGGCCCGGTCACCGCCGGGGCTTCGCTTTGGCAAAGCTGCCAGATTTGTCCAGAAACAGCGCTTTTGCGACTGTTACGACTGTACCCTTTTCAGGAGGTATCCATGAACGTCTATTTACATACCCTCGGCTGTAAGGTCAATGCTGTTGACACCGGCAGCATCGCCGCCCTGCTCGGGGCGCAGGGCTATGCCGTCTGCGAGAAGCCCGAGGCGGCACAGGTCATCGTCCTCAACTCCTGCACCGTGACCGCTTCGGGCGACAGCCGGATGCGCCGGGAGCTGCGGCGTCTCCGGGAGGCGGCGCCGGACGCCGTTCTCGTGCTGACCGGCTGCTATGCACAGGCTTTCCCGGAGGAAGCCGCCGCCCTTCCGGAGCCGGACATCGTCACCGGTACCGGCAACCGGAGCGTGTTGCCGGAGCTCATCGCCGACTGCCTGCAACAGCGCCGCCGCCGCGCGGAGATCCCGCCCTCCCCTGCCGCCTTTGAGCTGCTGCCGGACGGGACGGATGCAGCGCATACCCGGGCTTTTCTGAAGATCCAGGACGGCTGCGACCGGTTCTGCACCTACTGCATCATTCCCTATGCACGCGGCCGCTCACGCTCGATGCCGCCGGACGAGCTGCGCGCCGCCGCCCACAGGCTCCGGGAGCAGGGCTTTCAGGAGCTGGTGCTCTGCGGGATCAATTTAGCCTGCTACGGCGAGAAGGACGGCCTGACGCTTGCGGACGCCGTGGCGCTCTGCACAGAAGCCGGCTTCCCGCGCATCCGGCTCGGCTCCCTCGAACCGGACGGGCTGACGGAGGATGTCCTGCAAAGGCTCGCCGCGATCCCGGCACTCTGCCCGCAGTTCCACATCTCCGTGCAGAGCGGCTGCGACCGGACGCTGGCCGCCATGCACCGGCGCTACACCTGCGCGGAGTTCGCCGCATTGGTGCAGCGCATCCGGGCGCTCTTCCCCGGTGCCTCAGTCACGACCGACCTGATGACAGGCTTCCCGGGTGAGACGGAGGAGGACTTTGCCGAAACGCTGCAATTCTGCAAAACGATCGGCTTTGCGCAGATCCATGCCTTCCGCTATTCCCAGCGCCCCGGCACCCCGGCGGCGACCTACCCCGAGCAGGTACCGGAGGCCGTGAAGAAAGAACGTGCCGACCGCCTGAACGCCCTTGCGAAAGAGCTGCACACCGCATGGCTCGCCGGGCACATAGACCAGACCACAGACGTCCTCTTCGAGCGGGAACGCGGCCACGGCTATCACACCGGCCACGCCCCCGATTATGCGCCTGTGCTCGTTCCTGTGCAAGCTGAGGACGGCGACTGGCGCAACACCATCCGCCGTATCCGGATCACGGGAGTACAGGGGGAGAAGCTGGTGGGAAAACTTGTTTAACAAGTCGAAAGTGAAGCAAAGACAAAAGTTTTTGGTCCAGCTTTTTTCAAAAAGCTGGTCAGGTCCAGGGCTGAAAGCCCTGGTCGCTCGCCGCAGCGAGCGAAATCTCCTGAGCCCGAAGGCGCTCTGCAAGGGGTGAATTCCAAAAACAGTCCAG
>JAGADP010000167.1 GCA_017828885.1 Oscillospiraceae bacterium
GCGCCCCTCGTGGGGGTCAGGGGGCTAAGCACCCTGAATGTCATTCAATATCCGCCGTATCCGAAGCCTTGATGCTTCCCGTATACAGTGCGGTCAGGGCGGCAGTGACGATCACTATGGCCAGCACCGTGATGGGCAGCACGACAAAATTATCCAGCGGGTCAATGGTCACAATAATGGTCTTGACCGAGCCGAGTGTCTGATAGAGCGGCGCCATGATGAGCCGTGTGGCAGGGGCGCTCACGAGGGCTGCAAAGGCGACCGATGCGCCCGCGATCAGGACAAAGCGCAGGACGTGCACGCCAACAACTGAACGGTTCCGGAAGCCCACCGCCTTCAGGAGAGCGATCTCCGTGCGCTCCTTCGAGATGAAGCTGCGTTCGAGCAGGACAGTCATCAGAAGGATGATGATGAGCGATACGGCCAGCGTCAGGTTGCGGACACTGAGGAGCGTATCACCGACGCCGGTGCACATTTCCACGTATTCGCCGATGGTATAGACCTTCTTGGTGTCAAAGAGCTCCTGTACCTTCTTCTGGCGCGCCGCGATGGTCTCGGCATCGGGATGATCGGTGAACGTGATCTGGTGGTCATCGACCCACTGCATTGCAGCGTGGGGCGGTTCTGCGTCTTCGTAAAAGTACCCTGTCATGCCCAGATTGTTCATCGTGTCGAACAGTGCCGTGACGATGTAATCGCCTTCCTCACCGCCCATCGAGAGGTGGAGCGTGTCACCGATGTTGACGCCCAGTTCTTTGGCAACAACGTTTGTGACGGCGATCTCATTCGGGTACTGCGGGGCGGTGCCGTCGCTGTAGACATAGTCCGCGACCTCGGTATCGGCACAGTGCATGAAGCGGACTGATGTGGACTTCTCCCCGAAGCTGACAGCGGTGTTGTACGAGGCTCTGGTGACGACCGTGGCCGGCATGCCGTTGTCTGCAAGGATCCGTTCAATGTCCTTGTTGGCGTCCGTGAGGGTCATTTCCTCCCTGAGGATCTGATCCTCATAGGTCTGCGTATTCAGATACAGGTCGCTCTCGATGAGGGAGCAGATACTGCCCAGCTTCGGGCTGACGAACGTCGCCGCCATGTTGGAGAGCATCATGACGAGCATCGCGCAGAGCGTGAAGACCACCATCAAAATCGCCGACTGCTTCGGGGCGCTGATGACATTGTTCAGCGAGAGAAAGCCGGAGGCGCCGAGCGGGCTCTTGCCAAGGCTGAGGGAGCCGTGCTTGTGGAAGCGCTCGCCGGTCTGTCCGCTGCGGACGGCGTCAATGGGCGTGAGCTTCCTGATGCTTGCGGTGCAGCTATAGCAGAACAGCATCACGATGCCGATGATGATGACCGTGCAGACGATGCCGGACAGCACCGGATGTGCATTGCCGAGCACCATGCTTCTGCTGACGGAATCCATCAGCAGCTTGCCGAACGGGAACGACGCCGCAAAGCCGATCAGTGCGCCGATCACGGCGATGCCGAAGTACTTCGCCAGATACAGCGACCGGATGGAGCTGCTGCGCAGACCGATCGCTTTCATGACGCCGATCTCGCGGAATTCCTCCTGGATGGTGAAGCCGATGGTGAAGCGGAGCACCACGAACGAGATCAGGATGAGGAAGATGCTGACCACCATGATGATGCCGGCGGTCAGTGTCTCCGGCATGTAGGAGAGAATGATCGTGGCACGCGGCACATGGAACTGGACGCCGGAAACACTGCTGAACAGATCGGCGGCCGTCTCGTTGTCGGTCTCGATGAGATACATGCCCGCACGGTAGCTCTGGCGGATGCTGTCGATGGCATAGAAGTTCTCGAAGTCGGTCTGGTTGAGGATAAAGCGCGGACATGCTACCATCTTGGAACCAAGGACGGCATCCTTGCAGATGCCTGCCATTTCAAGGGTGAGCGTTTCGCCGCCGACCTTGATGGTGATGGTATCACCGACTCTGGCGTGGAGCTTTTCTGCTTCCGCATTTGTCAGCAGGGCTTTGCCGGGCTCCACCGCGGTGATCTTCTCGTTGTTCAGGTCATAGCAGTTGACCTGCATGGCATCCACCGACGAGAGGAAGAGCTGTCCCGGCTCATCCACGGCGTTGCCGTTGCAGGAGAGCTTGTCAGGCGTGAACAGCAGAACGTTCTCCCGCTTGTGATCATCGACCTTGGCATTGTCGCGGAGCAGATCGGCAAGCGGCTCGCCGGAATCGGGTTCCAGCACCATGGCGACCTGATCCATCATACCCGCCATGTCAAGGTAGCGATCCAGTCCGCCGATGACGGAGAGGATGTTGTTCACACTCGATGCAAAGAACATGGTAGAGAGCACCACGAACAGCAGAATGATGCAGTTCATGGTCTTCTTGCGTTTGAGGTCTTTTTTGAGGATATTCAGATACATAGGACGCATCTCCTTTCGTTGTGTCTATTCTATCATGGAAATTATTAAAGAATCCTTAAATTATTGCAGGACGCATAAATCATGGGAAAAGTAGCTGCCAGGAGAAAGAAACCGCCCTCACAGTGTTTAAGCCGTGAGGGCGTTCCTTTGGCGGTCAAAGCGGGTCAATGTCCCTTGTGCTTTTCCCGGCGTTTTTGCTGTCTGAGATCAAACTGCCGCTGCTTTTCGGCTTCGCGCTGCTCTCTGGAAAGCTGTCTGCGCTCGGTCTTCATCGCCTCCTGCAGCAGCTTCAGCGCTTGCTGTGACTTTGTCCCGATGCCGCTAAAAGCCATCTGCTTCCGGGCATTGCGCTGCCTGCGCTTGGGGTTGTCCGCCGTCTGTTTGGTGCTTGTCTCCACAGCCGGACTGAACTGCAACTTTGTGTAGGCTTTCAGGATGTAGTCGAACACCTCGCTGTCCTTTGGCTCAGCCCCGAATGTGACCTTTGCCGCAGAGAGCCTGCCGTCTTCCGAGCGTTCAAAAACGCCCACCCAGAAGGGGTCGTCGAAAAATACCGTCAGCACACCGTTCGTTTTGTCCATGAATATCCCTCCTAAGAATATGCTGAACAAAGAACGGACAACCCGGAGGGGCAGGTTACTTACCCTGTATACACAGGACGGCCGGGCTACCTACCGGCTCTGGCATACCCGAAGGTACACGTTGCGTTTTTATCTTTGCCACTTTGATTATAGCACATCCGCTGCCATGCGTCAAGAGAGAGGCATCTGAAAAAGTCGCCTGCCGGGCGACCTTTTCTTTTCTGATCTGTGGTAGAATAGAATCACAGAAGAAAACCACACCCTGAACTTTAAGGAGGTCATCACTATGAACGCACAGAACAACATCACCGAAATGGTATTCATCCTCGACCGCAGCGGCTCGATGGGCGGTCTCGAGAGCGACACGATCGGCGGCTTCAACGCCATGATCGGGAAGCAGAAGAAGGAGGAGGGCAAGGCCTATGTCACGACCGTCCTCTTCGACAACGAGTATGAGGTGCTGCACGACCGCGTGGAGCTCCCCGACGTTCCGCAGATGACGGACAAGGATTATACCGTCCGCGGCTGCACGGCGCTGCTGGATGCGGTCGGCAGAACCATCCGCCACATCGAGGACATCCACAAGTACATCCGCAAGGAAGACGTCCCGGCGCACACGATCTTCGTCATCACCACCGATGGCCTGGAAAACGCCAGTCACGAGTTCAGCTATCCGGCTGTCAAGGAGATGATCGAGGGCAAGAAGAAGCAGGGCTGGGAGTTCCTGTTCATCGGGGCGAACATCGACGCCGCCGCAGAGGCTGCCAAGATGGGTATCTCCCGTGACAATGCCGCCAACTATGCCGCTGATGCCTGCGGGACGAGCGTGGTCTTTGAGGCGCTCGCCGCACCGCTGTCGTCCATGCGGAAGATGGGCAAGGTCAACGCTGCCTGGAGCGCGAGCATCGAGGCAGACAAGAAGCGTCGTCACAAGTGATCCCGGCTCCCCCATGCTCAGGTATGGGGGAGCTCCCTTTGTTCATGCAAATGTGTTGAAATCCTGCCTGCGATGTGCTATAATGGGCATAACGATACGGCAAGGGAGGAACCGTCATGATCTTTTATTTCTCATCCACAGGGAACTGCCGGTATGTGGCAGAGCGGATCGCCGAAGCGACAGGCGACAGCGCCGTCTCCATGCTCGAATGCTTACAGCACCGGCAGCTTGAATTCCCGGACTGCGAGGTGCTCGGCATCGTGAGCCCGACCTATGCATGGGGACTGCCGGATATTGTGGACGTCTTCCTGCGGCATGTCAGGATCCGGAGCCGCTATGTCTTTTTCATTGCGACCTATGGTACAACGCCGGGGAATACGGCCTATTTTGCGGAGAAGTACCTCGGCCGGACGCTCGATGCGAAGTTCAGCATCCGCATGCCGGACAATTTCACTCCGTGGTTTGACCTGTCTGATCCGGACAAGGTCGCTGCCACGAACGCCAAGGCCGATGAAAAGCTCCGCAAGGTCATTGCACAGATCCGTGCAAAAGAGACAGGCGATTTCATGCAGCTCGAGCCGCCGTTTTTCACCTGGCCGGTACACCGCACCGCCTATGCGCATCTCCGGAAGACAGCTAATTTCCGGGTGGAGGATACCTGCATCGGCTGCGGGCGCTGCGCGAAGAACTGCCCCGTCCATGCCATTCAGATGCAGAACGGAAAGCCCGTCTGGGTGAAGGAAAGCTGCACGATGTGCC
Organism: Oscillospiraceae bacterium; assembly: GCA_017828885.1. GTDB lineage: Bacteria > Bacillota > Clostridia > Oscillospirales > Ruminococcaceae > UBA3855. Next base: position 4,679 of record JAGADP010000167.1, read on the forward strand.
TCGGCTGCCTGCACCATTGCCCGAAGTTTGCCATCCAGTACGGCAATTCCCAGAAGCACGGACAGTATCACCATCCATAAGTGTAAAAAAGAAACATCTGTGCTGCTCATACAGTACAGATGTCAGCTTGTCGAGAAACCCCGGTTTCTCGCTTCGAGTGCCCCCTCCGCCGCCGTTCGGCGGCACCCGCCTTACGGGCGGCGCGTCCCCTCTGTCCTGCGGACATCTCCCCACCCCGTGGGGAGTCACCCCCGCTTGCGGGGGAGGAATTTTAGGCGGTGCTGCGACCGAGGATGAGGCAGGATGTTGCACGAAGACGAGTAGTGTCGGTCATAGATGAAAACCGACCGCACCGCAGCCGCTTTAGGGGCTTCGCCCCTAAAAACCCCGTTTTGTGCCTTCGGCACTTTTTTGACAGACTGACATCTGTGCTGCTCATACAGTACAGATGGTTTTGCATTACGATTAATCGGGAAACGCCGTATACAGCACCTCTCTGACCTGCTTTCCGCCGATGGTGTCCTCGAGATACTCGTTTGCGCAGTGGAAGCCGTTCTTTTCATAGAAGGCTCTGGCGCGGGCATTCTCCTCCAGCACCCACAGCAGGATCCGGCGATAGCCAAGGTTTTGCAGCTCATCCACGCATCGCCGGAAGAGCTGCCTGCCATAGCCCTTGCCGATGTAATCCGGCAGGAAGTAGATCGAAACGATCTCGCCGTAGTCGCTGTAGTGCTCCCAGCGTGACTTGCAGACGCTCGCGGTGCCGATCATGCGGCCGTCCTCGAGCATGACAAGGTGGCGCATGTCCTCCTTGCCGAGGTGCCTGACCCATCGCCCGGGCGGGATGCTGTCGAGGAAGTCCTGCGGGATGATGCCTTTGTAAGCGTATTTCCAGCTTTGTTCATAGATGTTGCTGACCGCGATCGGGTCGTCGTTCTCGTTGAGGAAGCGGATCTCCATGTGCTGTCTCCTTTCGGCTTCATTACTGCTATGATAGCACAAAATGGCGGGGAAGTCAATGCCTGCGCTCCTTCTTGACATCTGCCCCCGGATATGCTATACTCAAACTATATCATACTGATATAAAGCAGTATCAAGGAGAGGAAAAATGAACGTTGTAAAAAAGATCTTGAAGGGCATCGCCGTTGCGCTTTGTGTGCTGCTGATCCTGCTGATCTTGCTGGTGGCGGGGCTGTTCATCTACCACCGCATCATGATCCCGAAGAACAGGGCGTTCTTGCAGGAGAACGGCTTCTGCGAGCTGGCATCCGCGGGGGACTATTCCCTCAATGTGCAGAAGACCGGCAATGCGGACGGCAAGCACCGGATCATCGTGCTCTCGGGGGCGGGTCCCTGCTATCGTTTCTTCATGAAGGACTTTGCGGCGCAGTTCCAGGCGGACAACGAGGTGATCTTCCTCTCCCGTCCGGGCTATGACGGCAGCGATGACACCAAGGAGGCCATGACCGTGGAACGGGTCGTGGAAAGCTACCGCACGGCGCTCGAAAATGCCGGCGTGGAGAAGCCCTATCTCCTCATGCCGCATTCCCTCGGCAGCCTGTATGCCTCCTACTGGGTGAGCAAGTACCCTGACGAGATCGAGGCGGTGGCGAATCTGGACGGCACCTATCCGGCACCGGTCGCAGATCCGCAACCGCAGGGCGGGAAGGACATGTTCTACTACCTTGCCAATCTCGGCGTGGGGGATGTGGCGTTCCACGCATTCATCCCGAAGGATCCGAACCTCTCTGCCGATGAGCAGCGCGCCTATGACATCATGTATCTGTCAACGATCGCTTCGGATGCGCTCTGTTCCGAAGGGGAGCATATTGACGTCAACAAAAATGCCGCATGGGAGGCGCTCACGCCGAATGATGTCCCGAAGATGTACCTGTCCTTCCGTGACGCCTACCGCACCGTGGAGGAGGCACAGGCGTACTTTGATGAAAGCGGCTACAAGGAGGAGCTCATCGCCTTCTATTCTGAGGACTTCACCGGCAGCGACACAGACCGCGAGGCATACGCCTGCCAGAAATACCTTGACGAGGTCACAGAGCACCGGAGCCAGGAACTGGAGCCGTTTGCCGAAAAGCTCGGGAACTGCGAGATCCGCTATCTCCCCGGCAGCCATTTCCTGTATGAGGACAAGCCGGAGGAATGCGCGGCGATCGTGCAGGACTTCCTGAACGGGCTGGATGGTTGAGCCTGAAACCTATAGAAAAACAAAGTCAACAATTCAACGCCCTGCGCCGCAGGCAAAGCAGGTCAGGGCGCGCAGCGCCCCCCAGCATCCTCCCCC
>JAGADP010000022.1 GCA_017828885.1 Oscillospiraceae bacterium
CGTCATCCGTCCACGCCAGCACCACCTCGCCGGGGCGCAGGAACGCGCAGACATTGTCCACATGCTCGTTCGTCTCGTCGTTGTAGATGCCTCGCGGCAGCCAGAGGACTTTTTCTGCGCCGAGGTAATTGCACAGCGTCTCCCCGATCTGCTCGCGGGTGAGCTGCGGGTTCCTGCCTTGGGACAGCAGACACGCCTCTGTCACAAGGAGCGTGCCCTCGCCGTCGCTGTGGACGGAGCCGCCCTCAAGGACAAAATGCTGCGCATCGAACCGCCCATAGCCTAACGTATGACAGAGCACAGACGCAAGCGCATTGTCCTCCGCATAATCGGCATAGAGCCCGTCAAAGTCACCGCCCCACGCATTGAAGCGCCAGTCCACGCCGGACACATCCTCCGTCTCCGGGCGGATGACAAAGGTCGGGCAGGTATCCCGCGCCCAGGCATCATTCTGCGGGATGGTCAGAACGGTCGTCTGGTCGAGGATGCCGGCATCTTGCAGGACGGTCTTGCAGTTTGCCAAAGCGCCCTCGCTGCACACAAGGTACAGCTTTTCATCCGCCAAAATGCTCTGCCAGATCTGCACAAAGGACGGCATGGCGGGCTTGGCGTCATACGGCCACGAGCCGGGGCGCTCCGGGAAGATCATGATGGTGGCATCGTGCGGCTCGAATTCTCCGGGCATCCGGAAGCCCTGTTCCTTCGGTGTTGTCATGACAGTCTCTCCTTGAAATCAGAATAGCCGAAGCGCTTGACCTCCTCATACCAGCCGGACGAATGGAGAATGCCGATGTCCGGCAGCGGCATGCCGTTGAAGGTGTTGTTCTTCACCATCGAATAGATCGCCATATCCTCGAAGCAGAGCCGATCCCCGATGGAAAGCGGCGCATCGAAGCTGTAATCCCCGATGATGTCGCCCGCCAGACAGGTGCGGGAGGAAAGGCGGTAGGTGTGTGCCTTCTCGCCCGGCTGTCCGCTTTGGTACAGCGGCGGACGGTAGGGCATCTCGAGCACATCGGGCATGTGGCAGGCGGCGGAAGCATCTAAAATGGCGATATGCAGGTCATTTTCGACAAGATCCATGACCTCGGTCACAAGGTAGCCCGCATTCAGAGCGATGGCTTCGCCGGGTTCGAGGTAGACCTGCACGTCATAGGTCTCCTGCACATGCGTGATGAGCCGTTCGAGCAGCGGGATGTCGTAGCCGGGCTTGGTGATGTGATGGCCGCCGCCGAAGTTGACCCACTTCATGCGGTGCAGATCGCTGCCGAATTTCTCCTCCACGGCTCTGAGCGTGGTCTCGAGGGCATCGGCGCCCTGCTCACAGAGCGTGTGGAAATGCAGCCCCTCCACGCCGTCCGGGATGCCGTCCGGGAGGTCTGCCGCCCGCACCCCGAGCCGGGAACCGGGCGCACAGGGGTCGTAGATCGGCTCGTCCTGCGTGGAGCATTCCGGGTTGACACGCAGCCCGATGCTCTTGCCCGTGCAGCGGTCTTTGAACTGCATGAGCTGCCGCAGGGAATTGAAGTAGATATGGTCGGCATATTGCAGGATCTCGTCAAATTCGTCCGGTTTATAGGCAGGCTCAAAGACATGCACCTCGCCCGGGAATTCCTCATGTCCGAGCCGCGCTTCATACAGCCCGCTTGCGGTCGTGCCGGCTAAATACTGCGCACACAGCGGATAGACGGCGAACATCGAGAACGCCTTCTGCGCCAGCAGGATCTTGCAGCCGGTGCGATCCTGCACAGCTTGCAGGATCTCCAGATTCCGCTCAAGCTGTGCCTCGTCCAGTACATACGCAGGCGTGTGGGTCACGGCCTGCATGGCTTTTTCACGATTATTCATCACATGTTTCCCTTTCCAAATAAGATAAAGATGCGGGTGCAGGGCGGTCACCGCCCTGCCGAGGGAGGTTTAGGAGGGGCGAGCAGCCCCTCCTTGGTCGGCGATAGCCGACTGTTATTTTGCGGAGGCTTCGTAAATTTCACGGTAAACTTCGCATGTTTCCAGTAATTCGCTATGCGTCCCCTGTCCGACACAGCGGCCGTCTTCTAATACAAGGATCAGGTCGGCATGCATCAGCGAGGTCGCACGCTGCGAGATGACGACGGTCGTCATCCCCTGTCGCTCGGCAAGCGCCTTGCGGAGTGCCGCATCGGTCGCGTAGTCCAGGGCGCTCATGCTGTCATCGAGGATGAGCATGGCGGGCTTGCCGGCGAGCGCCCGTGCGATCGTCAGACGCTGCTTCTGACCGCCGGAGAGATTGCGTCCGCCCTGCACGAGATGCGTTTCAAGGCCGTACTGCATCGCATCCACGAACTCCGCCGCCTGTGCGGTCTCGAGCGCTTCGCGTATGGTCTGTTCGTCGGCATGTTCGTCTGCCCAGCGCAGGTTCTCGGCAATGGTTCCCGTGAACAGCACCGCCTTCTGCGGCACGGTGCCGATGCAGCGGTGCAGCGCCGTTCCCTTGTAGCTGCGGACATCCTTGCCGAACACCCGGACGTTGCCCTCGGTCGGGTCGTAGCTGCGGGTGATGAGCGCGGCGAGGGTCGATTTGCCGGAGCCCGTGCCGCCGATCAGCCCGAGGGTCTGCCCTTTTTGCAGCGTGAAGCTGATGTCCTCCAGTGCCGGATCGCCCGCCCCCGGATAACCGAAGGTCACATGCTCGAAGCAGATGGCTTCTTCTGATGCCGTATCGGGCGTTTCGGTGCCGTCCTGCATGGAGCTTTTCGTTTCAAGCACTTCGGCAATGCGCAGCGAGGACGCCTGTGCCTTCGTCAAAATCTGGATGAGATTGGCAAGCTGTACCATCGCCAGCAAAATCTGTGTCATGTAGTTGGCAAAGGCTGTCAGATCGCCCTGGGACAGCCGTCCGGTGTCCACATGTCCGCCGCCGAACCACAGCACCGCCACGATACCAAGATTCAGGATCAGAAACGTCAGCGGATTGAGCACGGCGGAGATGCGCCCCGCTGCCAGCATGCTGCGCTCGAGCTCGGCACAGTCCTCCGCAAAGCGCTCGTCCTCCTGCTTCTGCCTTGCAAAGGCACGGATGACGCGGACGCCGTCGAGGTTCTCGCCGGTACGCCGTGCGATGCGGTCAAGGCGCTTCTGGTTGGCGCCGTACATCGGTATTGTCCGGTGCATGACAAAGTAAAGCAGAAAGCCCACGATCGGCGCAATGATGAGGAAGATGAGCGAGAGCTGCCAGTCGATGAGCAGCGCCATCACGATCGCACCCACCACCAGAAATGGCGCACGGGATGCCAGTCGGATGAACATGTTCACGCCGCTCTGCGATGCTGTGACATCGTTGGTGATGCGGTTGATGAGGGTCGAGCTGCCGAGCTTGTCGAGCTCCGTCTGGGAGAGCGTCTGGATGTGCCGGAACACTGCCGCCCGGAGGTCGGTGCCGTATCCGAAGGCGCATCGAGCCGCCAGATACTGACAGGTCAGCGCAAAGCCGAGC
>JAGADP010000023.1 GCA_017828885.1 Oscillospiraceae bacterium
GCAGACACTCGAAGAACTCGGCTATGGCAGCCTTGACTACAACGAGATCGTCTTCCCGTTTCTCGGCATCGACGTGACCGTTGATCCGACGGCCTTCTCGGTATTCGGCCTGGATGTGCAGTGGTACGGCATTCTGATCGTCTGCGGCATGCTGCTGGCGATGCTGTTCGCCTTCCGGAACATGCGCCGGGTCGGCATCGACTCGGACAGAGCGATCGACGCCGTGATCGGCGGTCTCATTGCGGCGCTCATCGGCGCAAGAGCCTACTATGTCATCCTCAACTGGGACGAATACAAGGACGACCTCGCTTCCATCTTCAACACCCGTGAAGGCGGGCTTGCGGTGCTCGGCGGTCTGATCGGTGCGATCATCGTCGGCGGCATCATCTGCAAGATCCGCAAGGTGAAATTCCTCCCGATGCTCGATCTGTGCGGCGTCGGCTTCCTGATCGGACAGGGCATCGGCCGCTGGGGCAATTTCACGAACCAGGAAGCGTTCGGCAAGAACACCAACTGCCTGTTCGCCATGTCCGGCGGCAGAGTGCAGCAGTGGATCGCCTACAACTACAACAGCGTCACGCAGTACGACAAGGACATCACGGTGGACATGAACTATCCGGTGCATCCGTGCTTCCTGTATGAGTCGGCATGGTGCCTGCTCGGGGCGCTGCTGCTCGGCATCACGCTGAAAAAATGGCGCAAATTCGACGGTCAGATCATCCTGATGTATATGGTCTGGTACGGTCTGGGGCGCTTCTTCATCGAGAGCCTGCGCACGGACAGCCTGATGATCGGCTCGCTCCGTGTATCGCAGGGCGTGGCGGCGCTGATGTTCGTGATGGGCGTGATTTTGCTCATCATCAACTTTGCGAAGGTGAAGCGGCTCGGCAGCGACTACAAGCTCTATGTGGACACGAAGGAGTCCAAGCAGCTCCTCGCCGAAGCAGACAAGCGCATCGCGGAGGAGGCTGCCAAGAAGGCAGCGAAGAAGGCGGCTAAGGCTGCAAAGGATCCCGATGCGGAAGCGGAGAAGATCGTTCCCGAGGAGACTTCGGAGGACTCCCCTGCTGAGGATACTCCGGCGGAGGATACTGAAACAGAGAAAACTGAGGAATAACAGAAGAACGGCTGACCTGCGGTAAAAGCGGGTCAGCCGTTTATTTATCTATTAAGGTTTTTTAGAGCATTTTCAAGGGCTTCTTTTTGGCTTGCTGAAAGTTGACTTGTTGAAACACTATCGCCATTTTCGGGAACAGTGTATGATGAAGTTGAAGGAACAGTACTGGTACTCATCTGCTCATGAATCCAGACAAGTTCATCACAAATTTCGCCAACAGCATACATAAGCAATGCGCTTATACCGCCGGATGCTAAAGTCGCAATCGCATACAAGAGAAATGCCCATCCTGCATAAATTGCACCTATCAACAAAAAACAAAACGCAATGCAGCTCAACCAAAAGAGTGTGATTGAAATTCCCTTTAAAATACGAGATAACATGGGGAGTTTGGACTTATCCATTTTTATAGTCCTCCTTCTACTTTAGCGCCGTATGGTTCTAACATGCACATTATATCACATTTTTATGGTAAAGTCAATAGTACCGATTAGTACTAACTTAAAATCGGCAGACTTTACAATAGAGGAGTGTGGTATTTGTGTATTTTCAAAGACTGAGGGACTTGCGAGAGGACATGGATATGAACCAGACAGAAGTCGCAAAGCTCCTGTTTACGAGCCAGACGATTTATTCCCGTTATGAACGAGGCGCACGCACCATCCCCGTAGAGCACCTCCTGATCCTTGCGGACTTCTACGGCGTTTCGACCGACTACATCCTCGGGCGGACAAATGTCAAGGAGGTCAACAAGGGCTGATTTTCCACTCCTTGCAATATCTCACCATTTCCGGGCATACTCTCTCCGGGAGGTGATACAATGCTCGGATTTCTCGCAGGATGTCTCGTCGGCGGCACGGTCGGCATGACAGTGGCATGTCTCTGCGCCGCCGCCAAGGAAGCTGACCGGCAGATGGGCGCAGAACAGTACGAATAATACTAATATAATAGAAAAGCGGGTTAAGGGGGCGCAGCACCCTCCCTCTTCCTCCCCCAGAGGGGGAGGTGCCGCCGAACGGCGGCGGAGGGGGCGGTCGAAGCACGATCCCCGGGCTTATCAACACGCACAGCAGTGGGTCTCCCCCGCTGCTTTTGTGCATGTTGCGAGATATATACATTTTGATAATATCAATATGTGCATATCTACAAACTTACTCCGGAATGCTTGACATTTCCGTGAAAAACGTGTATCATAGTATCATAGAAACAAACACAACACAGCACAACAAAGGAGGTATTTCTATGAACCAGGCATTACAGGAATGGAACGAACAGCTCGCAGCGCTTGCTGCCTACCCTGAAGCATCGCTCCGAGACGGGAAAACGGCGCTCGTCATCGTGGACATGGTCAACGGCTTTCTGACCGAGGGCGTGCTCTCCAGCCCCCGCTCCGCAGCAGCGCTCCCCGCTTGTGTGAAGCTGCTCAACTTCGCCAAGGAGAACGGCATCCCGACAGTCGCTTTCGCAGACTGCCATGAGCCGGACTGCATCGAGTTCGCATCCTTCCCGCCGCACTGCATCCGTGGTACGAGCGAATCCGAGATCGCCCCGGCATTGCAGGCGATCGGCGGCTATGAGCTCATTGAGAAGAATTCCACCAACGGCTTTCTCACCCCGGCTTTTCAGGCATGGCTCAACGCCAACCCGGACATCGAGCGCATCGTGGTATGCGGTGTCTGCACCGACATCTGTGTGATGCAGTTCTGCCTGACGCTCAAAACCTTCTGCAATCAGAGCGAGCGCAGCATGACCGTGCTGCTCCCGGTGAATGCTGTTGAGACTTATGACGCACCCGGCCACAACGCCGATCTCTGCGGCGCGATGGCACTGCAATTCATGCAGCAGGCGGGTATCACACTGACAAAGGAGGTCGCTTACGATGATTGATAACAGAAATCTCTCCATGCTCGTGGATTTCTACGAGCTGACGATGGGCAACGGCTTTTTGGAGAACGGCTGCGGTGAGGAGATCGTCTACTTCGACATGTTCTACCGCAAGGCACCGGACAACGCCGCTTATGCGATCGCTGCCGGTCTCGAGCAGATGATCGCCTACCTCAAAAACCTGAGCTTCACCGATGAGGACATCGAGTATCTGCGGGAGAAAGGGCTGTTCGGGGATCCGTTCCTCGAGTATCTGCGGAACTTCGTCTTCAAGTGCGATGTATGGGCTGTTCCGGAGGGCACACCGGTCTTCCCGCTCGAACCGATCGTGACCGTGAGAGGTCCTGCCATGCAGGCGCAGCTCATCGAGACAATGGTACTGCTGAGCGTGAACCACCAGAGCCTGATCGCCACCAAGGCACACCGCATCGTGGAGGCCGCACAGGGGCGCCCGGTCATGGAGTTCGGCTCCCGCCGTGCGCAGGGCTATGACGGCGCCTTCTACGGCGCAAGAGCTGCCTATATCGGCGGCGTGGCAGGTACTGCCTGTGCCGTGGCAGACATCGCCTTCGGGGTGCCGGCACTTGGTACGATGGCACATAGCTGGGTGCAGCTCTATGACACCGAGCTCGAAGCCTTCCGTGCCTATGCCAGGGTCTATCCGGATGACTGCACGCTCCTCATCGACACCTACAATGTCCTGAAATCCGGTATGCCGAACGCCATCACCGTATTCAAGGAGCTCGAAGCCGCCGGCCACAAGGGCAGAGGCGTGCGCATCGACAGCGGCGATATTGCGTATCTGTCCAAGATGTGCCGGAAGATGCTCGACGAGGCAGGGCTGGACTACATCGGCATCGTGGCATCCAACTCGCTTGATGAATACATCATCCGTGACCTCATCATGCAGGGCGCCAAGATCAACAGCTTCGGCGTGGGCGAGCGTCTTGTGACCTCGAAATCCGAGCCGGTCTTCGGCGGCGTCTACAAGCTGGCAGCCGTGGAAAAGAACGGCAAGATCATCCCCCGCATCAAGATCTCCGAGAATGTCATCAAGATCACCAACCCGGGCTTCAAGACCGTATGGCGGCTCTATGACAAGGAGAGCGGCAAGGCCATCGCGGACGTGCTGACCATGTCTGACGAAATGATCGACGATACCATGCCCTATGAGATCTTCGACCCGATCCACACCTACAAGCGCAAGACCCTGACCAGCTTTGTGGCAAAGAAATTGCAGGTGCCGATCTTCGAGAAGGGACGCTGCGTCTATGTATGCCCGCCGATCAAGGAGGTGCGGCAGTACTGCGCCGAGCAGCTTGAAACCATCTGGGAGGAAGTCAGACGTTTCGAGAATCCGCAGACCTACTATGTAGACCTGAGCCCGAAGCTCTGGAACCTCAAACAGGAGCTGCTCCGCCAGGGAGCTCCGGGAGCCAAGCAGGACTAAGCACGGAGCCCGTGCAGGCTTAAGCAGATGCCCAGCAAGGAACGAGCGTAGGCAGTCGCTTATACAGAGGAGACGCACGCCGGGTTTCATTCAACTTGTTTGTGCAGAACATGCGCTGTTGGCCAGAAATAACCACCAAGCAAACATACACAAAGCGGTTCGGGGCGATGCTCCGGACCGGCTCTGTGTTTGTATAGAAAACCATATCACAGGAGGAAGACCCATGAAGACCATCGGAATTATCGGCGCCATGCCCTCGGAGCTGGTCGCCATCCAGAACACACAGGTGAACCCCGTCAAGGAGGAGATCGCCGGCTATACATTTTGCAGCAGTGAGCACGGCGGCAAGCGCATCGTGACCGTATGCAGCGGCATCGGCAAGGTCAATGCGGCTGTCTGCACCCAGATCCTGATCGACCGCTTCGGCGTGGAAGCGATCATCAACACGGGCATTGCCGGCGGCATGAAGGACGGCATCAAGGTGCTGGAGATCGTCATTTCCACAAGCGCACTCCCCCACGACATCGACCCGCACCTGCTGCGTGACTATCCGCCCTATCATGCGGAATATGAGGCAGACGAAAACTTGCAGGCGCTCGCTGCGAAGGTCTGCAACGAGAAGGGCATTGTCTGCCACGCTGGACGCATCGTCTCCGGCGACGTATTCCTGACCGACAGCACCGTCAAGGCGGCTCTGGTCGGGGCGCATGACCCTTATGCGGTGGATATGGAGACCGCAGCCATCGGGCAGTGTGCATGGCGCAACGGCGTGCCGTTCGTGAGCGTGCGCTGCATCTCCGACCTGGCCGATGACGACGGCGACATGTCCTATGACGAGTTCGAGCACCTGGCGGCAGAACGCGTGGGCGAGATCGTCATGGCGATGTGCGAGACATAACATCCGGCTTTCAACAGCAGAAAAGGGGAGGCACAGCGGCCTCCCCATTTTTTCAACAATCGCATTTATATATTTTCTATACAAATTTATGACATTCTATTGACATTCTGTGAATTTTGTGATATGATAGAAGCATAACAGGACGAACCATACCCACGAAAGGAGAGAATGCCATGAATCTACACGATGTGAATTACTATTTCCAGCACAAGCTGCTGCCGGAGCTATTTTACGAAGACATGGAACAATTTGTCGGCACGGTGCTGCAACAGGGCAGTGAATGGCTTTGTGATGTACACCGCGAACTGTTTGAGCAGGTGGATCTTGCGTTCCCCTATTCCGCGGAGGACTATGCCATCCAGCCGGTCAAGCATGACGATGGCACGCTGCTCCTGCTCTTCGTACCGCCTGCACCGGAGAAGACCCCGCTGTGCTACTGCATCATCCTGATCCTTGACCCGGATCTTGCCAAGCCCGCCTACTACACCCTCGAAAAGAGCGGTTCCCCCAGCAAAAGAGCCCCCGGCGCCTACCTCTGCGGCTGGAATGCGGAGGGGAGCCACCTGAACTACGGCCCCTTTGATGTTGATCCGAAGAAGGCTCTAAACCGCTGTCTCCAGATCTACAGTGTACAATAGCAAGCAAAAGCGCCCTCTGTCACTGAACAGAGGGCGTATTTTCGCTATATCATGCTTAAATGCTTATTCCTGCACATACACAGCCTTGATCCGGCCGATGTACATCTTGTGCATGGGATCCTTGCCGTAGTAGGCAGTCTTCTGCTCGGTGGTCACGAAGCAGTCCTCGTTCATCATCTGGGCATAGACCTTCTCGCAGACGAACACGAGCTTGGCCTCTGCATAGGTCGCAGCGCCGTCGAGCTCCACCGGGGTCAGGCCGGTCTCCTTGGCCTTATCCACATCCTTGCCGGAGTGGCTGCCGCAGTAAGCCAGCGCCTTGCGGTACTCCTCCGGGAACACGCTGATCGTGAACGTCGTCCCCTCCTCGAGGAAGCCGAAGGTATGGCGGTTCATGCGGACATAGGCCGTCACGCTCGGGTCGTTCCAGATCACGCCCATCGCGCCCCAGGAACAGGTCATGGAGTTGAAAGCCTCCGGTGTGCCGGCGGTCAGCAGGAACCAGTCCTTGCCGATCGTCTCAAACGGATTGCAGGTCAGTTCATCGGGGTTTTTCTTGACAAATGCCATAGTGTACCATCCTTTCATTATCGTATCGGTCGGCTTTCAGCCGACTTAGGGGGCTTTGCCCCCTTGCCCCCACGAGGGGCGCTGCCCCTCGACCCTGGCAGGAGGTTGAACCTCCTGCACCTGCATCTTTTTATGCAGATGGGCAGAGTTTCAGAACAACGCTAAACATTGTTTAGTCTGAGTCGTCGTCCTCATACGCTGTGATCATTGCATCAAATGCCTCGAGCGAATCCGCCACACGGCAGGACTCCGGGTCAGACTCAAACTCGTCAAAGAACTCATGCATGATGTAATAGACAGCGCCGTTTTCCATCGAATAGTAGTAGATGTCCCCTGCATCATCATCGCAGAACGGCACATACTGCATCGGGATGAAGCCGTCCCTCTCCTGCCACTCCAGGAGCAGTGCCACAGAGAGGTCATTGTTTTCGCCGAGCGGGGTCTTGCCTTCGGTATACAGCGGATAAAGCGAGCACAGCGGCATTTCTTCGCCGTCAATGACACAGGAGCGCAGATAGCTGCCGTTGTGCTGCAAATAGAGCTGGCGCAGCTTCTCCGGGAGCCGGATGCCGAGCCTCTGCTCTGCATCGGCGATCTCCTCCGGCGTCAGTCCGGCAGCTGCTTCCGGATCCAGGAATTCATGAAGGGGCATATCTGTACCTCCCTATCAGACTATGCAGACACACACTTACTTAGAA
>JAGADP010000168.1 GCA_017828885.1 Oscillospiraceae bacterium
ACCTCCGCACGCTCAGCGCCGAGCACACTGTTGCAGAAGCTCAGGTATACCAGCGCATCGCATTCCGCAACATGGACGACTCTGCCCGGTGAATGCCCCGGGATCCGCAGCTCCCGGAGCTTCGGACAGGCCGAAATACTGCAATACCCGGTGACCTCTGCATCCGGCATAAAGGTGATGCTCTCCAGCTCCGGCACCTCCGAGATCAGCAGATTGCTCGTGACAGCGCCGCTGATGAGGACTGTTTTCAGCGCCGGACACCGCCAGAACTGAATGATCTTTGCGCTTTCCATGCCCCTGCCGTCAAATCCCGTGATCGCTGAATCATAGATCTGGATCATGCCGGTAAGACCGCTGCAAGCCGTGAGCTTTCCGAGCTTTCCGGCATCTAAAAATGCACCCTGCGCCACCTTTTTTGTCCCCTCCGGGATGGTATAATCGCCTTCTTTCTGACTGGGGTAATACATGAGAGTGTCCTTCCAGAACAGCACGCCGTCGATCGTGTACCAGTCATCAAGCCTGCCGCCTTCAATGTTGATCGCTTTCAGATGCTTGCAGTCAGAGAAGCTATAGCTGTCCGGCATCGCCATGAGCACCTTCCGGCCGTCAATCTCCTGCGGGATGGTGAAGCTCTCGGCCTCCTTGTCGGCGATACCCCATACATGATAGCGATCCGGGAACTGCGCCAGCACGTCATAATAGATCCCGTCCCGCTCGATCAGGTCATAATCCGCCGGATCATAGCGCCGGTAAACGGTCTCCTCGGTGGGCTCAGTGGCAGTGGGCTCCGTCACCGTTTCGATACTCCGCCCGGAGGATGCCGCCGCGGCATCGGTCGCCGGGATCTGCGCCGGTGGTGCAGTTTCTGTCGGATCCTCTGCCGTTGCCACTGGGTTGACCGGCACAACTGCGGGCTCCGTGACATCCTCTGTCTGCTGCTGCGTTTCGGATGCGACCTGTTCAGAGGTCTCCGGCTCCGTCACGGGCAATTGCTCCTCGGGCGCCATCCGCCAGAGGATCCCACCGCCTACAAACCCGAGCACCACCACGATACACGCAGCGATCGCCGGAACAAACCGCAGCACAGACGGTCTGACTGTATCTGCAACAGAGGTCACGCTCTCTTCTTCCGGCTCGCTGCCGTCCAGCCGTTCAAGGACAGCCTGTATCCCCCGTGCAGAGGCTGCTTCCACATCGCTGCGGACATGCATCATCTCGCAGCACGCCTCCGACAGCTCCCGTATAAGCGCATAGTCCCGCTGCTCTTCCGGTTTTCTCATCTCATCCTCGAGCCGCTGCCGCAGGTCGACCGCTGCACGGCTGTCGGTGTCCTGTAATGCCTTTTCCAAAAGCTGTTTCATACGCTGCCTCCTTTCCCCATGTTCTTTGCATAGCCTTGCAGCCGCTCCCGGATCCGCCGGAGACGCAGATAGAGCGCAATGACGGAAATGTCCATGCTCCGTGCAAGCTGCACCCTGTCCGCGCCGCTGTAATAGGCTTCGAGCAGGCGGCGTTCCTTCTTGGGCAGCCTGTCGAGGATGGTCTCTGCCTCCGGTTCAGTGAAAGCGGGCACCTCCGCAGGCTCCGGGACTGCATCAAGATCGACTGTCTCGGGATGCCGCCGCCGGTAAGCAAGGATCTCCCGGTCTGCTGCCGCATACAGCCACGGCAATATATCTTTTGTGAGGTCAAGCGTATGAGATTTGCGGTAAAGCGCCAGAAAGACCTCCTGTGTACAGTCTTCTGCCGCATATCTGTCACCTTTCAGACGTGAAGTACAGTAGAGAAGGATGTCTGTATAGTGACGTTTCAGTATGGTATTGTACATGCACATATTCACCCCTCTACCTATCCCCGTCAGAAATAGTGCGTTTTCTGTCGCAGACTGCTGAAAGTTTACAGAAAGTTCACAATTGCAGGAAACCTTCTATATACTATCATACTGCATCGGAAAGCAGATGTCAATTGCCTTTCGTCATTCCGCACAATGGGAAAGCATCGTTCTTAGGCATTGCTCCAAAGTTGCATTTTCACTGACAGAAACCACCGCTTTCCGGACGGGAATAGACAGAAGCCCAAACTGGGAGGTGATGAAGCTGAACGCTCTCATCCGCATCTGAAAGAACGATAACGCAAAAAATGGAGGTGCCTTATGAAACGAACAAAACACATCATCGCACTGACGATGGCAATTCTGCTGACAGCCGCTCCGATATTGTCCCCTGTAACATCCGCTTCCGTGAGCGTGATGACTGCGACCGCCTATGGAGATGCGGACGATTTCGACTATATCAACTGCGGCGACCACATCGAGATCACCTGGTATAAGAAAACCAAATATGTGGTGGAGATCCCGGAGGAGATCGAGGGACTCCCTGTGACAAAGATCGCACCGGGCGCGTTCCGGGGAGACAATGACATCAGAGATCTATATTTACCCGCGACGATCGAAGAGATCGGCGACGAAGCCCTGGCCTGCTGCTGTGAGCTGCTGTATGTCAGCTTCCGTTCGGATCATGACAAATACGGTGCCACTCCGAAACGGATCGGTAATAATGCATTTTGCGGCTGTCAGAAGCTTGCAGCGATCTATTTGCCGGACGGCATCGAGGAGATCGGAAGCGCCGCCTTTGCCGGCAGCGGTGTGCATCATGTCATTTTGCCGGAGACGCTGCGGACGATTTCAGCGGGCGCATTTGCCTACTGCGAAAATCTGGATACGATCATGATCCCTGCCGGTGTCGAACACATTGATCATGATGCGTTCACAGGCTCCACAGGTCTGCAAACAGTCTGCTACAAGGGCTCAGCGGCGCAATGGGATACCATAGCGATCAACGGCGGAAACGAAGCCCTCCTGCACGCAAAGCGTATCTGTGACTATAACAAGCAGCAGGTCGAGAGAGCCTACACATTTGATCCTGCAAGAGACGCCTGGTCTTTCACCAACAAAGAAGTGGAATACTACGTGATGTCTGATGAACGGCTGGCAGAGCTGACTGCGGAAATGTCCAACACCGAACGTGCAGCAGCCTACAGCTTCTGGAAAACGACCAAGGACAAATACATGGGCTGCTGTGCAGGGATCACGGATACGGCGCTGCTGGCTGCCGCCGGGATCCTTGACCCCGCCGCACTGGATCCGGATGCAGCATGTCTGCATGATGTGAAGCTGACGGACGAGGTACGGGAGCTGCTGACCTGCCACCTGATTCTGGAAAACAGCTATATGCCTTATGAGCATGACATCTGGACGGATGATGAAGTGTTCTACTATCTTGATATAGGTTCCCCTCTGTACATCGGTTATTCCGGTGGTATCCC
>JAGADP010000169.1 GCA_017828885.1 Oscillospiraceae bacterium
ACATCGCGGTGCGATACGAGTTCGAAGCAGCGTAAGATTGCATCGTTCAGGAAGGTTCCGCCCTGAACGACAATATTTTTACCAAGCTCGTCCACGCTCTTGGCACGGATGACCTTGTAGATCGCATTCTTGATGATGGAGGCGGACAAGCCGGCGGAGATGTCCTCCACGGTCGCGCCGTCCTTCTGTGCCTGCTTGACCGAGCTGTTCATGAACACGGTGCAGCGGGAGCCGAGCTCTACCGGGCGCTCCGCGAACAGACCCATCTGGGAGAATTCCGCAATGTCGTAGCCCAGCGCCATCGCAAAGGTCTGGATGAACGAGCCGCAGCCCGAGGAACAGGCCTCGTTGAGCATGATGCTGTCGATGGCAGAATTCTTGATCTTGAAGCACTTGATGTCCTGGCCGCCGATGTCGATGATGAAGTCCACATCCGGGCAGAAGAAGGATGCCGCCTTGAAGTGCGCCACGGTCTCCACGATGCCGTAATCCACGGAAAGACCTGCCTTGATGAGATCCTCGCCGTAGCCGGTCACGGCGCTGGCGCGGATATTGAGCTTCGGATTCTTGTCCTGGTAGATCTGGCGGAGCTTGGTGGCGATGCGGTCGAGGGGCTGTCCCTCATTGGAGGCGTAGTGGCTGAACAGCAGCCGGCCGTCCTCCGTCACCAGCACAAGCTTTGTCGTGGTGGAACCGGAGTCGATGCCGAGGTAGGCATCGCCCTCGTAGGTGCGCAGATCCGCATAGCTGAGGTCACAGTGCTTGTGACGCTCCACGAATTTCGCATATTCCTCCTTGGAAGCAAACAGGCGCTCACCGGTGATGACATCGGATGCTGCCTGGGCTTTTTCAACCATATCGACCAGTTCGGCCGCTGTCAGAGCCGTATCCTGGCTCTTATCTGCATAGAGAGCGCTGCCGAGCGCCACGAAGACCGGCGCTTCCTCCGGGAAGAGCGCCTGCTCCTCCGAAAGATGCAGCGTATCGACGAATGCCTTGCGCAGACCCTTCTGGAAGGAGAGCGGGCCGCCGAGGAAGAGCACATTGCCCTTGATCTCGCGTCCCTGCGCAAGACCTGCCACGGTCTGATCGACCACGGCACGGAAAATACTGGCAGCCACGTCCTCGCGGGATGCACCCTGGTTGAGGAGGGGCTGGATATCGGATTTCGCAAACACGCCGCAGCGGGATGCGATGGGATACGTACGCTGTGCCTTGAGGGAGGCTTCGTCGAGCTCCTGCACGGTGATGCCGAGGAGCGTTGCCATCTGGTCGATGAAAGCGCCCGTACCGCCGGCACAGGAGCCGTTCATGCGCTGCTCCACGCCGCCCGTCAGGAAAATGATCTTGGCATCCTCACCGCCGAGCTCGATGACCGCATCTGCATGCGGATAGAGTGCCTTGACGGCTAAGAATGCTGCGTGTACCTCCTGTACAAAGGGGATATTTGCCGCATTGGCAAGGCCGAGACCAGCCGAACCTGCCATCGCCGTCCGGAACGCAGCGTCCGGGAACTGATCGGCGATCACATGGAGCTGCTCCGCCACTGTTTCCTTGACCTTTGAATAATGCCGCTGATAGGCGGAATGGAGTATTTTTCCGTTCTCGTCACAGACCACTGTTTTGACTGTAGTGGAACCAACGTCAATTCCCAAAGCGTATGTCTTCATGTACATCCTCCAACTATACTCTCTGCTGGGCATCTCTAAAACCTCCCATTTTCTTTTCTGCGAAAAGAAAATGGCTGCGTTGCGGGGCTTCGCCCCGCTCTAAAAAACTACGTTTTTAGAGATCTCCCGCTGAAAGACAGGCCAGACCTGTCATAAAAGTCCGCAAAACCGGGCAGACTGCCCCCTGCATATAATGTAAGTACCCCTGTTACACGATTTGTTACAGGTAATTTTGTGCATTTGTACACTTCCCCGAAATTGTCCAAAAATCAGAACAGCCGATCCTCGTGTACAAGGCGGTTGTTTTCGAGGAACATTCTCGGCACCCGCTTGGAGATGCCACAGACGATCTCGTAGCCGATGGTGCCGCAGATCTCTGCCACATCATCCGCTGTGATGCATTCGCCGCCGTCCTTGCCGATAAGCGTGACCACGGAGCCGATCGCGGCTTCGGTCGCCTCGGTGACGTCCACCATCATCTGATCCATACAGACACGGCCTGTGATCGGACAGCGCACGCCGCCGATGAGCACCTCGCCCTTGTTGGAGAGCGCTCTGCTGTAGCCGTCCGCATAGCCGATGGTCACGGTGGCGATGCGCCGTGTCCCCTCTGCGCAATAAGTACGGCCGTAGCTGATGCAGTCCCCTGCCTCCACGGTCTTGATGTGGCTGATGCGTGAGCGGAAGCTCAGCACCGGCTCGAGCTGGATCGGTACTGGCAGCGCCGCATTGGGCTTGAGGCCGTACATGATGATGCCGGCTCTGGCCAAAGAGCTTTCCGGGTTGTTCCGGTAGAGGATCGCAGCACTGTTCATGCAGTGGACGTGCTTCAGATCCGCGCCCTTGGAGCGCAGCTTCTTTGCCACATGGAACAGGAGCTCCTCCTGCTTATTGGTATAGGCGACATGATCCGGGTCGTCCTCGTCCGCGACTGCAAAGTGGGTGAACAGACCCTCGATCTGCAAGCCCGGCTGGGCAAGGATGGTCTCGAGCTCCCAGTAGCAGGCGGCCAGCTCGCCGGTCTGCACGCCGATACGCCCCATGCCGGTATCCAGCGCGATATGGCACCGCACCGGGCATCCGGGCTGCGCAAAGGCGGAGATCGCCTTTGCATATTTGCCGGACACGACCGTCTGGATGATGCTGTTCTGTGCCAGCATCGGGGCGCATTCCGGCGCTGTATAGCCCAGAATCAGGATCTCTCCCTCCGGGCACCATTTTCTGACACGGACTGCCTCCTCAAAGCTGGACACGGCATAGAACCGCACGCCCATCTCATAGAGCTTCCGGCAGATGATCTCCTCGCCGTGGCCGTAGGCGTCCGCCTTGACAACGGCGCAGTATTCCGTGGACTCTGAAAGCTGCGAACGGATGACTTCCACATTGTGCGCAAGTGCATCGAGTGAAATCTCCGCCCAGGCTCTCTGACGATACTGCATGAACTCTCCCTCTTTCCTACTGATCGTTCTGCACCTGTACGGCCCTGTGACCGCCGGTGTTTCTCTGGTAAAATTATGTCGATTCGGTATCAAAAAATGCTACGAAAATGTAATAATTTTAAAAAAATCCTGTATTTCCCTTGTGATTTGTCAGGAGATGTGCTATAATAATAGCACTTGTGAGCGATCCGGACTGCCGGATCGACGCTGATCCAAACAAATTTAGGAGGTGACCACCTTGCCTGAAACGCAGCTTCCGCTGCTTCCAGGAGAGGAATTCTCCGACTGGGAGCATTCTCTTTGCTTCACAGGACACCGTCCGGACAAGCTTCCCACCGGTGATGAGCTCAAGGCGCTCATACAGGCGCTGAACATGCACATCACGCGCATCGTGAACAGCTCCGGCTTTGACCGGTTCTATACCGGACTTGCGGACGGGATCGACTACTATGCCGCACAGCAGATCTTCCGTCTCCGGGATGCGGGGCATCCGGTGCACATCATCGGTGTACAGCCCTGTGAGGACTACCGGGAAGTCTACCGGTTCTTCCGGCACGACATGCGGCACTTTGACGAAATGCTCAGACAGTGTGACAAGATCATCGTCCTGCCGGGACGGCGATTTGACAAAGGCGTTTTCCTGCAGCGCAACAAATATATGGTCGAGCACAGCTCCGCTGTTCTTGCGGTCTGTGATGCGGCCGGGCGCTCCGGCTCCGCGCAGACACTTGCCTACGCAAAGCAGCTCGGACTTGCCTACTGCCATCTTCCGGTGAGAGCACCGGGGCCGCCGTATCCTGCACCGCAGGACTGGCCGGCTGAATGCCGCGGATTATGATCCGCAGGGCATCACTCTTATTATTATAACACTTCTTTTCAAAAAAAGCAAGTGGGGATACCAAACTTTCCTGTAAAATCGTTTTTTTCGTCATTTGGCACTAAGGAGGAACCGTCATGGCAAAGAAAAAGAAAAAGAAGAAGACAGGTCACGTCGCGATACCGTTTCTGATCGCACTGCTGCTTGGCATTGTGG
>JAGADP010000170.1 GCA_017828885.1 Oscillospiraceae bacterium
AGGAGCGCCAGCAGAAGATTGACCATGCTCAGCGTCGGTGCGATGCTCCCGCCGAACAGATGCAGCAGCAACAGCGAAACGATCCCGGCGCTGCTCCCGAGCAGAAACGCCCGGATCCTTTTTCGCTGCCGCAGATAGAACAGCAGCATGCACAGCCCCGCACAGCCCCACAGCAGCAGATATGTCTTTTCCATAGCTCCCTCCCATTTCACAGCAGGATGTACGCCAGCGCCAGCAGCAGCGCCGGATCCGCGCCCTCCCGGTACAGCACCCACAAAAGCCCCGCCAGTGCGAGCTTTTCCGCATCCCAGTCCGAGAGCAGCCCCTGCAAGCCCAGATCCAGTCCCGGCTTCTGCGGCTTTTCAGGGGGGGCCGGGATCTCCGGCACCGGCGGAGGTGTTTCCTGCACCGGCGGCACAGCGCGGCGCTGCATCTCCCGTGAGCGGCGGATCGCGTCCTGCCGCATGGCATCAAAGCTGCGTTCTGCCATCCTGCCGCCCTCCTTGCATCAGAAGAATTCCTGTAGCATCCCCGTGCGCTGCATCGTCCGGAACACCGCCCAGAGCCGCAGCAGCCGGAGCGCCTGATCCGTCCGGCGCTGCCGTTCCTCGCTCAGATGCGGCCGGATCGCCCGCAGGAGCGCGGCATTCTTGTCATCCGCATCCTGCTTCAGCATCTCACCGAGCTTCATGAGCATCGCCGTATCCGGCATCCCGTCCGGCATGGCAGGGGCAGGGGAGTCGCCCCCTTGCAGCATCTGCGCCAGCTCTGAGAGCTGCTGCATGCTTTCCGGATCCGAAAGCACGTTCCGGATCTTGTCCTGCATCTCCCCGTCCATCACTTGCCGCCCGTGAGCTTCTTGTAGAGCGCCTGTGCCTGCGGCGTGCTCATAAGCTTTTCCACCATCCCGGGATTCTGGAGCGCCTGGGAGAATTTCGCCGCTTCGGCGCTGTTCATGCCCTTCATGGCAGCGTCGAATTTCCCCTCCGACAGCTCCTTCCGTAGCTGCTCCGGCGGCATCCCGAGCTTCTGGCTGACCGCCTGCAACAGGCTGTCGAGTTTTTTCTGATCCATGTTGGCGAACGGACTGCTGTTCATCTGCATACACCCTTTCTGACTGTGAAAAAACACGGATACGTGCCGAAAAAGAGAACGCTTTTTCCCCTCTTTTTTACAGAATCCCTATTGTATTTTTCCGCAGCTTATGCTATAATAAAAAGTAAGCCCGATTTTGACCGGAACATGCTTTCGGGTCTGCTGAAAAGGAGGAACACCGCGTGAAGATCATCGTCATGTCCGATTCACACCTTGACCAAGAAGCCCTACAGTATGTCATTGAGCTGCATGAGGATGCCGACCTGTTCATCCATCTCGGCGACGGCGAGCGGGAGATGAACCAGATCCTCCAGAGCCATCCGTGGCTGGAGGAAAAGCTGTTCTACCTCAAGGGCAACTGCGATGCCGGCACCCGCGTTCCCCAGACGCAGCAGCGCCTGATCTACACCTTGCCTTACGGGCACCGGATCTTTGCCGCCCACGGGGATGAGTTCCAGGTGAAGTTCAGCAAGACGCGCCTCATTTATGAGGCCAGGCAGAATAACTGCGACATCGTGCTCTACGGTCATACCCATATCCCGGAGGATCGCTACGAGGACGGGATGTACATCCTGAATCCCGGCAGCATCGGCTGTCCGATCGACGGCTATCCCGCGAGCTATATGCTGCTGAGCGTTTCCGAGAAGGGCATTCTGCCCAACATTGTCAGTCTGGAAGACGGGCTACAGTGATATTCTATGCGGCTGCACCGGAAAAGTTGCCGCCAAGAGGAGTTTTGTTATGAGTAAATCGTTCGTCCTGCCCAATCCTGCCAAAAGCCAGGAGAAATACGGCTTTGTGTTCGGCATAGCTTTTGCCGTCATCATGGTCGTACTGCTACCGCTGATGATCATGGACAAGGGATTGTTCATCTACTTCGGCGATTTCGTCTCGCAGCAGTTGATGTTCTACTTCCACGCCAACGAGGTCGTCCACAACGGCGGCCTGCTCGGATGGGACTGGGGCACCGACCTCGGCAGCAGCTTTATCGGCTCCTATGCCTTCTATCTGACCGGCAGCCCGTTCTTCTGGCTGAGCTGCATCTTACCTAAGACGCTCGTGCTCTACGCCATCCCGTGGCTGCTCGCTCTGAAGCATGCGGTCGCCGCTGTGACGGCGTATGCCTACATCCGCCGCTTCGTGCAGAACAAGGATGCCGCCGTGATCGGTGCGCTGCTCTATTCCTTTTCCGGCTTCCAGATCTACAACATCTTCTTCAACCACTTCCAGGACGTGACCGCCTTCTTCCCGCTGATGCTCCTTGCGATGGAGGAATGCGTCAACAACAACCGCCGCGGCTGGTTCGCAGCCTCCGTGGCACTCATGGCGATCATCAACTACTTCTTCTTCGCAGGACAGGTCGTGTTCCTGATCCTGTACTTCTTTGTCCGCGTCAACTGCCGTGACTTCCGCATCGACATGAAAAAGCTCGCCGCCCTCGGTATGGAGGCTGTGATCGGTGTTGCGATCGCCGGCGTAGTCCTCGCACCAGCCGCGATGGCCGTCATGTCCAACAGCCGTGTCTCCCAGATGCTCTTCGGCAAGGACATGGTACTCTACGGCGACAAGACCCGCATCGTCCGCATCATCCAGAGCTTCTTCATGATCCCCGATGCGCCCTCCCGTCCGAACCTCTTCGACAGCGACTACGGCAAGTGGTCTTCCATCGGCGGCTATCTCCCGCTGTTCTCGATGGCAGGCGTCATCACCTTCATGGGACAGAAAAAGCGCCACTGGGCCACGCTCCTGATCTGGATCTGCATCGCCTGCGCGATGATCCCGTTCCTGAACAGCGCATTCTATATGTTCAACGGCTCCTACTACGCAAGATGGTTCTATATGCCGCTGCTCATCATGGCCATGATGACCGCCCGTGCGCTCGACGACAAGACGATGAAGTGGAAGACCGGCGTGGCGGCCTCCGTAGGTGTTCTGATCGTGCTCCTGCTGATCTCCTTCCTCCCGACAAAGGACAAGCAGGACAACACCGAGTTCTTCAAATTCGCTTCCAACTACCCGTACTTCCTGATCGAGCTCGGCGTGACGCTGCTTGGCTGGATCGGTCTGTACTTCCTCTATTCCCGCCGCAAGGCCGGCAAGCCGATCTTCAAGCAGGCCGTATGGCTGACGACTGCCGCCTGCGTGGCCTGTACCATGACGATGGTCTACTTCGGCAAATACATCGGCAAGGACGGCAAGGAGTACTTTGAAAAGGGTCTGAACGGCATCAACAACATCGGCATTTCCTACGAGAATGACGATGACGACTACTTCCGCCTCGACATTTCCAAGAACCGCGACAACTACCCGATGTTCTGGAGCCTGTCCTGCATGCGCTGTTTCCAGAGCGTCGTGGATCCCTCCATCATGGATTTCTATTCCAGTATCGGCATCACCCGTGACGTGGCATCCCGTGCCGAGCTGAGCAGCTACACGCTGCGCGGCCTGTTCTCCGTCAAGTACTACTTCGACGAGATCAAGGAAAACATGAAGGATCTCGACCTCCCCGGCTTTGTCTATGACCATGACGAGGTGGGCTACAAGGTCTACCGCAACGAGTACTTCATCCCGATGGGCTTCACCTACGACACCTACGTCCTTGATGAGGATATGAAGGACGAGAAGAACGAGGTCAAGGAGCGTTCGCTCATCAAGTCGCTCGTCCTCGATGAAAAGCAGGCCGCCAAGTACAAGGACATCATCACCGATGCCGACGGCGAGCACCCGAACACCAAGGAGGAGTACCTCGCAGAATGCGAGAAGCACCAGGCAGAATGCTGCGAGGGCTTCGACTACGACAGCAAGCACTTTGCCACCAAGATCACCCTCGATCAGCCCAAGCTGGTATTCTTCAGCGTTCCCTACGAGAGCGGCTGGTCTGCCACCGTCAACGGCAAGCCCGTTGAGATCGAGAAGGTCTCCTACGGCTTCATGGCGATCCGCTGCGAGGCCGGCGAGAACCAGATCCACTTCGGCTACGAGCTGCCTGGTCTGAAGCTCGGCTTCTTCGTGACGCTCGGCGGCATCGCGCTGTTTGTGCTCTACATGCTGTGCAGCAAGAAGCTGTTCTCTGTGAAGTACGGCACCCAGACCAAGTTCTATGACTATGCACCGGTTTCCGGCATCCGTGCCGCAAGAGCCTATACCGACTACCTGAGCCAGGCTTACCAGCCGAAGGCAGCCGCGCAGCCCGATGAACCGGAGGCAGCAGAAACAGAGCCCACAGAAGTGCCCGCAGCAGAAGAGAAGGGAGATGACCAGACCGATGGCACATCTGAGTGAGAAGAAGCTTGACGGCAAGCAGGTGTTTGACGGCAGGATCCTCCATGTCGAGGTCGATACGGTCGAGCTTGAGAACGGCACCCAGGCGACCCGCGAGTTTGTCAAGCATCCCGGCGGCGTCTGCATCCTGGCAGTGACAGACAAGGAGGAGATCCTGTTCGTGCGCCAGCTGCGCTATCCCTACCAGGAGGTAACGACCGAGATCCCCGCCGGCAAGCTTGAATACGGCGAGGATCCCGAGACCTGCGGCAGGCGGGAGCTGCTCGAGGAGTGCGGCTGCACCCCGGACAGCTTCACCTACCTCGGCAAGGTCTATCCGACCCCGGCCTATACCAACGAGATCATCCGCATGTATCTGGCCAAGGGTCTGTACTTCACGGAGCAGTCCCTCGACGCCGATGAATTCCTCGACGTGGAGCGCGTTCCATTCGAGGAAGCGCTGCGCCGCGTCCTGAACGACGAGATTCCGGACTCCAAGACCCAGATCGCCATTCTCCGCTACGCAGTCCTCCGCGAAAAGAGGGCATAACTATAAAAACGTATAGTTGGGGTGCGGGGCGAAGTCCCAC
>JAGADP010000171.1 GCA_017828885.1 Oscillospiraceae bacterium
AGAACAATGGCTATTAAGTTTCAATATAACAAGACCTCGTTGCAGATGCTCGAAAAGCAGCTGAAGGTCCGTGTGCGTACCCTCCCGATCATCAAGAACAAGGAGAGTGCCTTGCGCATGGAAGTGAAGCGCTGCAAGGAAGAAGCGGCGGGCTATCAGTTCATGGCGGAAGTGCTCCTCCCTGCAAGACAGGCATACTAAATCATTGTCGCATGCACCCGGTTGTAGATCGGGTGCTTTTCTATAAAAACACCGTTTTTCTGAAAAGTTGCACAGAAAGCATGGTACTTCATTCGTCAAAAGCGACAAATATTGTGTATTAGTTATGAAGACTATTTACATTTGGGAGAGAACATGGTATAATAATATTGAGTTAGTGTGCGCTGTCGGAAAACAGGGCACGAATCCTACCAGAAACAGTTGGGAGAAATGGGAATGATGAACGGAAAACCGCCTGAGAATGCGATGCCATTCAGGCTATGCTCCTTTGAATATCTGTCATTTTACCAGGCTGTAAGCGGGTTCTTTGAACGGGATGTCGATGTCGTTGAGGTCATCATCCGCGAAGTCCCGAAGCTGTGCAGGCCGATGCGGATCGGCAGACTGTATATTCGTCATCATCAGCCGGCCAGTAAGATGACTCCGTTGGGGCAGCTCCATGAGAGTGATGTTTTCCTTGATGAAAACGGCTACGATGAAGATCAGCTCGTGGAGAGCAAGTTCCCGACCGGTGAACAGGGCATGTTTTCGGTAAAAGCCTACCCGGTGAAGGGCGCTCACTGGACGGAGCCGGACATCGGACAGATCCGCTTCCTGAGCGGCAGCCTGTTTGCCATCATCAGCCGTGTCCGGATGCAGAGTCTGCTGTTCAATGCGATGTTCCGGGATATGATGACCGGAGCACTCAACACGCCGGGTCTGATGCGTCACGGCGGGATGCTGCATGCAAAAGGGCAGCTTTCGGGCTATGTCGGCATCTTCTTTAATGTCAAGAATTTCAAGTACATCAACCAGTCCGTCGGTGGTCGGCGCGGCGACGATATTCTCGTACTGTACTACCGCGAACTGATGGCGCATCTCCAGGGTGAGGAAGAGATCGCCAGACCGGGTGGAGACAATTTCTTTGCGCTTATCCGGAAAGAGAACGCCGATGATTTCCTTGGCCATCTTTCCGAGGTGCCGGTGCATCTTCCGATGGAGAAGGGCGACCAGACCTTCCTGCTTTCTGCGCATGCGGGCATCTATGACATCGGGACGGAGGACGATATGTCCAAGACCCTGAACCTGGCTACGATCGCGCTCAATATCGTCAAGCATTCCGACCAGGCGACCGATCAGCTCTGGTATCATCCGTCCATGCAGGACAAGCTCATGCGCGAAAAGCAGGTCTCCCAGCTTTTCCCAAGGGCGTTGCGGGATCAGGAATTCCTTGTGTATTACCAGCCGAAGGTCAATCTCGCCACGGGCATGCTCTGTGGCTGCGAAGCGCTTGTCCGCTGGGAGCGGGATGGCAAGATCGTGCCGCCCATGGAGTTTGTACCTGTGCTGGAAAAAGAAGGCACAGTGTGCAGTCTCGATTTCTACGTGTTCGACCGCGTGTGCAGCGATCTGCGCAAATGGCTGGACAAGGGCATCAAGCCGGTGCGCGTCTCGGTCAATTTCTCCCAGCACCATCTGCGCAGTCTTGACCTTGCGGAGCGTATCGAAGCGATCATGGAGTATTATCAGATCAGCAGTGACCTGATCGAGATCGAGCTCACGGAGCTGAGCGGCGTCAAGAACCATGACTCCATGATGGCCTTCCTGAAAAAGATGCACAACAAGGGCATCTGCACTTCTATCGACGACTTCGGAACCGGTTATTCTACACTGAATATGCTGCGTGAATTCGATATGGACATCATCAAGCTCGACAAGTCCTTCCTCGATCGCGTTGCCCTCGATGAAGTGGAGAGCCGGGCAGATGAGATCGTCATCGAGAACATCGTCCGCATGGCACAGTCGCTGAACCTCGAGACCATCTCGGAGGGCGTTGAGCGCGTAGAGCAGGCGGATTTCCTCAAGGCGATCCACTGCGATATGGCGCAGGGCTATCTTTTCGACAAGCCGCTGCCGCATGACACGTTTGAGAACCGGCTCATGGGGCCGAGGTATTATTGCATCCACGAAAATACATGATCCGTCTGGCAGCATTTTCCATGCTGCCTTTCGGCATTGCTACAGAATAATAAGGAGGTATAGCAATGAGATCCCGATTTTTCCGTTTGGCAGGCGCGATCCTGCTCTCCGCTGCCATGTTGTTTTCCGCAGTTCCGGTACATGCAGAGGGCGAGATGAAGCACGATCCCTCCCGCGATGTGCAGACACAGGGCGTCGGCAATCCGTTCAACTTCGGTGAGCGCAACACCCCGGCGGATGCCTCCACCGAGGAGATCCGGCAGATCAACCACAACATGACCGTGCAGGAGGTCAAGTATGCCCTGTACAAGGAGATCGACGAGCACTGGGATCTGATCTCCACGCGCATCGGCACGAATGACCGCGAGAAGGTCTATGCGCTGTTCCTCGGCGTCGGTACAAGAGAATCGACCCTCGGCGGCAATGGCGATGGCGCGGACATAGAGACAGCCTTTTCGCAGGGCTTCGGCGTCAGCTCGGCACATGCTTACGGTACGCTCCAGACGGCAGTAACCGCCTTTGCGGATGCCGATCCGACCTTCATGAAGGAGGAGGACGTCCCGGAGATGTACCAGTACTCCCTCTCGGAATCGACCTTCTATGATGCGATCATCTCCGACCACATGGGCGTGCGGAAGATCATGCATTTCTGCGTGGTCGGCATGCGGGATGACGGCCTGGAGGGCTATCAGGTCATCCGCGGTGCGCTCAAGGGCTTCAACACCGGCTGGGTCACCTATACCGGCGAAGAGGACGGCTACTACAAGAACTATCCGGATGAGATCGCTGCGCTTGCCCGCTGGTACTATGAGGAAGGGCATCTGTATGACAATGCGTTCTCCTGGACGACGGATGAGCGTGTCGATCCCTACCGCACGGGTAACCCGTGGGAGTGGTTCGGCGAGTTCACCCCGAGCCTTGCGCCGATCGAAGAGCATGCCGATCCGACTGAGCCCACCGCAGAGCCGACGGAACCCACCGAGAAACCGACCGAGCCCACGCAGGACTATGTACCGGATCCGACCGGACTTGTGCCGATGCTGCCTGCCAAGGGCGATGTGAACATGGATAACAGGGTGGATGTGCTCGACGTGATCTATCTGCAAAAGTATCTGCTGAATCTGCAAAGCCTGAGCATGATGCAGTTTGATGCGGCGGACATGAACAACGACGGCGAATGCGACGTCTTTGACCTCGGATTGCTGAAACGAAAGGTATTGTCATAAAATAAAACAGAACTGTATGCCTCCTTTGCGCCGACAAAGGGGGCATTTCTATCGGGTGATTTCATAAAGAAAACCTCTCAGGCGATGCCTGAGAGGTTGGATGTCTAATAGGAGCTATCACTCAGCCAGCTCCGGGTGGAGCGAGTTGACGATGTCTGCGAAGTAATCGAGCATCTCGCAGTCCGGTTCGTCGAAGCGGATGCCATAGGAATAGGGGAGATAATTCCGGATCTCCAGGTCATACGGGGTCGTCTTCGAGGCGTCCCAACGGATGCCGAGGGCGACCTCATCCAGGACAGGGTAGGGATCCTGGCCATCGAGGAGCACGTTGCTGCCTACCATCGACTGTACGACCTTCTGGTTGTTGCATACGTAGAAACCGTCGTCGGCAACAAAGGACTGAGCATTCATGAAGTCATGCATCGTTTCGGGATTTGTTGTGAAGGTGCGGAGGAAGTCTGCTGCGGCTCCCTTGGTATCACAGGCCGATGCTACGCAGAGCCATGTGCCGCCCCAGAAGAAGGAATCCGGCCCCTTGACAATGCTCCATTCGCCGTTGTTAAAAGCGTAACTGCCGGACGGATGCAGCATCCAGGTCGTGTAGAAGAAACCGAGGTTATCCTGGCTCTGGCTCAGATCGAACCAGTCGTCTGTCCACTGGTTGATATTCGGGTCAACATAGCCGTTGTCGGCAAAACGTCTTGCCATCGTGAGGAAGGCTTGCGCCTGATCGGTCTGGATCTCGCCGTTATTGAACCAGCGATAATCCGTGTTGGTGGAAAATGCCTTCCACAGGCCGTCGAGCGTTGCGCACATGGTCACCTTGCCGCCGGATGCCTGTTTCAGCTCCTCGGCAGTGGCTTCAAACTTGTCCCAGTCGCTGACCTTTTCCTGCATTTCCTTGGCCGTGGCAACACCAAGGTATTCAAAGGCAAGATCGCAATTAAAGGCGTAGTAGCCCGGGCAGATCTCAGGCGCCGCAGCCATCAGCACACCGTCAGTGTTCTTGCCAATCTCCACCGTATAGGGATAGGCGTCAGCATAGTCTGCCTCCGTGATGCCAAGCTCGGAGAGCGGCATGGCCAATCCATTATCGCCTGCAACAGACCACATCCAGTCCGGCTCAACAAAGAAGAGATCCATGTCGCTGCCGGAGTTGATGTACGAAGTTATTGCTTCGGGCGTATCATAGCCGATGCAGTCTAAGCTGTGGAATTCGACATTGAGGTCGGAGGGCGCGCAGAACTCCTTATAATAATCGGTAAACATGCCCTGTTCATAGTTCCAGCCAACGACTGTCAGGGTGTTGTCGCTGTTTGCGAAGGAAACTTCATCCGATTCTGTCTGTGTTTCCGTCTCCTCGGAAGGGAACTCCTCATCCGAAGGCAGCTCGGAGTCG
>JAGADP010000172.1 GCA_017828885.1 Oscillospiraceae bacterium
CAAGGCTTCAAAAGCATTTAAAGACAAGGTGAACTAAGTCGCAGCATCCTGTGCTGTGCTGCCGGTCTTCAGGAAAAGGACGCCGTCATTCCGGATGGTGTCCTTTTTTTTGGCTCATGAGAAGGGGCTTCACAAAAATTTTTAACAGCCGGTCCTGTGCGCTTCGTCACAGGACCGGCTGAACGATTCAGAGGGGATGATTCCTGAGAAAACATGAAAACATGTTCTTGCCTTTTTCGTGTTTCCATATTACAATAGAAGAACGGGAAAACCGCAAAAAACAGAAAAGGGGACTATCGATTATGATCATGAACTGCGCCCAATACACGGGCAAATGTGTATGCGGCAGGGAGCATACACTCGAGACGAAGATGGTCGTTGTAGAGTACAACGCGCTCGCAAATTTCGAAAAATACATGGAGCAGGTCGGCCTGGCGGGGAAGCGCCGTACCGTCGTATACGATACGAATGTGTACCGGCTGACGGAAGGTAAGCATATACCATGCGATCAGGAGATCGTGCTGGACGCCAACGGCCTCAGAAGCGAGGACATCCTCATTGAGAAGATGATGAAGGATCTCGATGCGCCGGAAGTCATCGTTGCCTTCGGTGCGGGTACGATCATGGACTTCGGCCGTTATCCGGCCTATAAGCTCGGTATCCCCTTCGTCGCGGTGCCGACGCTTGCCAGTTCCGACGGATTTACGGCAAACATCTGCTCCGTGATCCTGGAGGGGCAGAAGAAGTCCGTTCCGATGTGCGCTCCGATCCTTGTGGTGGCGGATCTTGATATCATCAAGGGCGCCCCAGCGAGACTCGTCGCCAGCGGAATCAACGATATTCTTTCCAAGTACATCTCTTTGGTCGACTGGCGTATCTCCCATCTCGTTGACGGAGAATATTATTGCCCGATGGTGGCGGAGCTTGCCCAGCAGGCGCTTTCCATCATGCGCAACGCGGCCGATGTGTATGCCGAGACAGGGAAAGCCGATATCGAAGCGATGACGATGGCCCAGATGCTGAGCGGCCTGACCATGCAGCTGCTTGACCATTCCCGCGCGGCTTCCGGAGCGGAGCACCTGATCGCGCACCTTGTTGAAATGAAGCCGCCGCGCTTTGAGCAGGCGGAGGGGATCCACGGCGAGTGCGTCGGCGTAGGAACGTATCTCTGCGCGTTGAAGTATCATCAGCTGGCCGCCCTGACGCCGAAGGCGAAGGCTTTTGAGCCGCTGACGGAGGAATGGATCCGCGAGAAGTTCGGTGACAGGCTCGCAGCCGGGATCATCAAGGAGAATGCGAATGATATCCTTGCGACCTTCGATCCGCAGAATATCGTGGACAGGTGGGAGGATATCCGTAACCTGATCAGCACGATCCCTGCCCCGGAGACGCTCGAAAAACTGTACAAGGGCTGCGGCTGCAGATACCTGCCGGAGCATATCGGCATCGACCCTGCACTGTCAGAAGAGATCCTGCCGATCTCGGCGGCGATCCGCAACCGCCTGACGCTGGTCCGTATGCTCCGCGTGCTGGACTTCGAATAAAATTTCTGCCTGCAGAGAGGGTGAAGGCGCACGTTACCGGATTATATATTCAGCATTTCAAAATACGCGGTCGTCATACTGTCGGTCGTGCTGTTGCTGCGCTGCCTCCGCTCTCTGCTGCGTGAAAAAACCGAGCCGGAGATCTGGGCTTTCCTGATGGTCAGGGGGATGAAGGTTCCCGTCTGCCATTGGGAGAGCCTGATTGGCCGTGCCCGTTCGGCGGATATCCGCCTTTTCGGGGAGGGCATCTGCCGGTATCATGCGGTGCTTAAGCGATCCGACGGCGGTGCCTGGCGGATCTATGACGTCTTCTCGAGGGGCGGAGTCTGGGTAAACGGGATGCAGGTGCTCTCAGACGGCGCTCCGCTTCGGTCTGACGATGTGATCAATCTTGGCGGGAGCTGTGTGCGTTTCCTGAATCTCAGCACAGAACAGCGGCAGAAAAACGAAAAAAAGCGCACCGATGCCGGGAAACTGGTAAATCCCGCCATCTCCCTGCTGGAACTGACGCTTTTGCAGGCGTTTCTGGTGCTGCAGCATGCTTTCAGCATGCGTGCGGAGCACAGAACGGTGATACTGCTTTCATTTTTAACTCTGATCGTACTGGAGTGGTGCGTGTATCAGGCAATGCGACTGATGGACAGGCTCGGATTCGAGATCGAGATCCTCGCTCTTTACATGACGACACTCGGCCTGTCCGTGACAGCCTCCGCCCTGCCGGAGCAGCTTTACAAACAGATCCTGCTGATTGTGGCTTCGGTCGTTCTGTTTCTGCTTTGCGGCTGGTGGATGAGAAATCTGAAGCGGATTCAGTTGCTGCGGATTCCTGCAGGCGTTCTTGCACTGGTCCTGCTGGCACTGAATATCTTTACAAGCGACAGCATCAACGGTGCAAAAAGCTGGCTGGAGTTCGGCGGGTATTCTTTCCAGCCATCTGAGCTGGTCAAAGCGCTCTATATCTTTATGGGCTCGGCAACGCTGGATATGCTGTACCGGAAGAGGGATCTGTACGCGTTTATCACCTATTCCGCCGCCTGTGTTATTGCGCTCGCCGTGATCGGAGATTTTGGCACGGCGCTGATTTTTTTTGTTACATTCCTTGTCATTTCATTTATGCGCTCCGGTTCCCTCGCGACAGTGATGCTCTCCGTGACCGGTGCCTTTCTCGCCGCAGTGCTCGCCATGTCGGTGAAGCCCTATATCGCAAGGCGCTTTGTGATCTGGGGCCATGTCTGGGAGGACCCGTTCGGCGCGGGCTACCAGCAGGCGCACGCGATTTCTGCAGCCGCTTC
>JAGADP010000173.1 GCA_017828885.1 Oscillospiraceae bacterium
CATCCGTCAGTGTGTTGGGATCCTCCCCGGAGAAGAATCGCTGGTTATTGTTGAGATTATACTTAGTCTTGCCATCCGCCAGAATGTACTCCCACGGCTGTACCTGTCCGGTATTATCCGGCACGCGGTCACGCTCCGCAGCACCGAGCCGTGCAAAGGGAGTTTCCTGGCTCTTGGTTGCGCTGGATGCGAGCTTATAGTACAGATAGGCATTGTCCGCCTTGTTGATGCAGATCTGCTTGCCGTCGGATGTGAATGCCGGCAGATACTCCACGCCGTCGATCATGACGAAGTTGTGGGTGTAGTCGGCAGCCTTGCCCTTTTTGATGACAGTCTGGAGCTGCGGCTGTTCGCCTGTGAGGATCGTCACATCATACACCGCATCGTCCGCGCTGGTGACTCTGCTGTAGCCGAGGAACACGCTTTGTTCGCTGTTAGGCTCCAGATCAAGATCCAGAACATAGCTTGCGCCCTGGTTCAGCAGGTCGATCGCCGCCTGGTTCGCCGTGCTGCCCTTGCCAAGGTAGAGCTTGCCAACAAAGCCCTTGCTGTCATCGCACTTACAATGGAGATAGATGGGGCAATTGCCCGCAACAGCCGGTTTGTCGGATGCTTTCGCTGCGGTCAGGGCTGTCCGTGAACCGGAAGCATAGACGACATCATCAAAGTCGATCGCTGTGATCGGCTCACCGACAGCAGGATTGGTGGTCTGGTAAAGATAGTACGTACCGCTGATGTCCACGATCGGTGCAGAGCTGCACTTGGTATAGGCAATGCCGTTCACGGTGATCTTGGTCGGTGCAAAGCCGTTCCCGGGCTGGTATTTCAGCATACCGCGGATCGCTTCACTCATATTGTCGGTACGGGAAACGCCGATGTAGGCACAGTAGGCATTGGTCGCTCCGGCATTGCAGTCATCCTGATAATCCCTGACGATGTATTCCCACGGGATCACGGCGCTTTGATTGAAGCTGCCGCCGCTCAACACGTCGGAGCTTCCTGCCAGTGCGCATCTGTTCCGTTTGGCATCCTTGCCGTATTTCCGGCTCCAGTTGTTGAGCTTTTCCTCAAGCTGCTCTGCTGCATTCCGTGAGCTGCTGTATTTAGCGTTTTCCCTTGAGTTTCCTGCATCTGACTCAGCGGAAGCCATCTGCTCATATTCTTTTCTGTAGGCATCATTTTCCTCTGAATGGTAGTTGGAGGAGAACACGACACTGAGACTGCGCGGCAGGATCTCATCCGTGCAGGAGCTCATCAGCGCAGCGATGCAGGATTCATAGTTGGTCTTATTGATCGCCGTGATCGTGTCACCATCGACCTCCTGCCCCTTTTCCTCCATCGCCTTGACCTGTACGGAGGTATCACCGACAGCAACTGCTACAGAGGAGATATACCGCTTTTCAACAGGCTTGCTTCTCTTGAGGAAGAGATAGACCGTATTGCTCTCGCGTTCGGTCGAGGTATGCGCAAGATTATGCGGTGTCGTGGCATTTGGCGTCCGCATGTCAACGACCGGCTTCCAGGCATCGCTCTTTTCATAGAGAGAGGCATCGTTCGAGAACGCGATCTCATTGGCAGCGAGCGGGGCTTTTCCTGCTACAGCGCCGCAGCCAAACAGGCCCTTGCAGCGCAGACCGGTCTTTTCCCATGAAACAGAGTAATCGCTGTTGTAATAGGCGCTCTGCCAATAGCCGGCTTCCTCAAAATCCTCACGCTTTGTGACCTCGTGGTCAGAATCGAGATGGATGCCGCCGTAGGTAGATACAGCGCGGATATAGTCATGCGTCGGGCTGAAACCGAGCACATGATAGCTCTCGGGATTGGAAACATAGCTGACACCTTTATATTTCTGTGCTTTCAGATTCAGGATCGGATCCTGTGCGGCATAGCATCCGCCGAGCTTGGAGCCGTAGGTAGGCTGCAAGGCATCCGCATCCGGCACAGCTGTGTAGGAACGCAGATCAGTCAGCGCCCGCTTGGGGTTATAGGTATAATTGATGATGCACTTGGTTGAAATATTAGACGTTGAGAAATCAAGCGCGTGCTCGTAATCAATGCCCTTTATGAGATCGTCGTCAATGCTGACCGTCTGACTGCCGATGTGATCGGCATATTTCTTGGCAAAGTTCTTCGTGACATCGTCATCCCCTCCGCCACCGTGACTGATGACCGGCGTGATGCCTGCGATGTACTTTTCGGATTCGTTGCCGTTATCATCCGTCGGCAGATAGGCGACACTCGGACGGTAATACACATATTTCGGGGGAAAATCCTCCCGGTACTTTTCGTAGACCTCCGTGATCTTATAGACACTGTCGAGATCCTGCACACTTTTTCCGACCAATCCCTTCACAAGATCACATTTGTTAAAGTTGAATGGCACGCCGCCGAAGGTCATGATCGGTTCATACCCGGCAGGCGCATCCGAGGGCTTGCTGACAATGATGAGATCGGCAAGGATCGGGTCGCCGTGCGTCTGTGCAGCGGTCTGGTACAGTCCGTCGCCCTGCACTGTCATGCCGCACTTGGCGCTTGCACCCTTTGCAAGGCCGTAGCTTGCGGAGCCGAAGCTCACTTCGCCGGCGGTGTTGTTCGGCGCCATGCGAAGGTCGGTGATCGCCGCACCGGAGGCGGAAGCAGTCTTATAGCCGAGATACGTATAGGTGCGGTAAATACTCGGCGTCAGGTTCTGGTTCAGGATGGTATAGCCCTGCGCCTGTAGGTCAAGCTTGGCAGCACTTTCGTTGCCATAGTAAGATACGATGGTGACGGCGCTGACATACTGCGGCTTTCTGGAACAGGAGTACGTGAGGAACAGGCCGTCCTTCTTCGCCTGTGTGTCAGGAGCTGCCTGTGGCTGCTCACCCTTTTCCTCGTCAGCCTTCTGCGCCTGATCGCTTTCCTGCTGCATTTTCTGGAGCTCCGCATCGCTTGCCGCCTTGGGCGGTGTGTATTCCTTCTTGGATGCAAAGTCGTAGGCAAGCTTGTTGAAGGTGGAGACGATCCTGCTCGTGCTGTCAAGATCATCGTAGGCATCGAGCACGGCAAGATCCGCTAAGATCGGATCGCCGATCTTGCTGTCCCTGGAATAATACAGGATCGAGCCGTCTGCTAAAAGATCGACCGCACTGTATTTGCTGTAGTTCTCAACGGTGTCATAATCGACGCCTGCCGGCAGAATACGAATGTCCGTGATGCAGTTGTCGCCGGTCTGGTTGCCCTTATAGCCCAGATAGGTGAAAGTGCCGGTACCGGGGGTCAGATTGCGGTCGATAAACGAATAACCGGCATTCGTCAGTGATCTGACCGCATCAAAGCGCGTATGGCTTTTGGCGAGTTTCAGGCTCGTCAGGTATTGCTGCGCCTGCCGGTAGACCAGAAACGACTGCTTGCTGTCTGTTGCATCCGCTTCCTCCGGATTGACCGCTTTCCGCCCGAGCAGATCATAGGACATGTTGGTGAACGCCATCATTGTATGATAGGACGGCTTGCGCTGGCGCAGACTGGCGATCCCGCCGAATTCTGCGATGATCGGTGTGCCGCTGTTGATATTACTGCTGGTGAAGATCTTGTCGTCGTTCTTTGTCTCGCCGATCAGCGTATACTGCTTGGTCACGGCGGACTTATCTGCATCCTTCGGCAGGATCCGCAGATCGGTGATCGCAGAGGTTACGGTTGCGCTGCTCTTGTAGCCAAGCAGCGTGACACAGTCATCGAGGTTCGGGGTCAGATCGACCGTGACAGGCGTCCAGCCCTCCTTGCTTAGGGCAGCAGTGGCTTCTTCCAGTGTTGTACCGTTTTTCACAGTCATAGCGGTCACATACTGCTCTTCGGTGTGCATCTGATCCTTCCAGCTGCTGACCGATCCATCCATGCTATCCTCAGTCAGATAGAACAGATAAGTCGGGATCGCATCGCTGTCATCAGCATAGGCATTGAGGTTTGCCGGCATTGTCTCATTAAAGCAGTTCAGTGCTTCATAGCCGGAGGGCGTCGCACTGTTGTTCATCTGCACCTTGAAGCACTCACCGGCACTATTCAGGCGGAGCGGAGAGCCGGCATTCGCATCCTTTGTCCAGCATATTGCTGCCCAGCGGTCATCTCTGCCCTCGCCGCCGTTGAGATCGCCGTAGCCGTGACCATATTTTTCCTTGAAATCCTCATAGTCATCGCTGCTGCCCGAGCCCTTGGCGGGATAATAGTAGAGGTAGCAGTTCTGGTCGTTCGTATCAAGGATCGTACCGGGGATCACGGACTTGAACTCTGCATCGACATAGTCCTCTTCATAGAAATGGATGCGGTAGATCTGGATGCCGACCTGTACCAGCATGATCGCAATGGAAATATACATGGATGCCGCACTGATCCCCATAATGACCGTTCCAAGTCCGCCGAGCAGGAAATGACAGACACCGCCGGCTTTCGCAAATGCCCAGCAGGCGGAGGTCGAGATCGCCGTTGACCATACACCCGCCGCGACACCGATCTGGCTGACAACGCCCATCGCTGCAGATACGACGCCCACCATCGTGGATGTGAGCTGAATGGCGGAGATGATGGATTCCAATGTAGAAAGCGCATTTTCGCGGTTTCCTGTATAGGTCGAATAGAGCTGGCCGGTGCTGGCTCTGAAGATCTTCGTGTTGGTCTCGGCATATTTTTCGCTGTATTTGCTTCTGTCAATGCCTGCCCAGACAGAGATCGTTCCGTCTGTGCTGCCGTATTCCTTGATCCGTTTTTCGATCACCTTGCACATCTCATTGGAATTGGTGGTGATGGAATCATCGTTCCGGAGATACATGACAAGCGGTGCAACGCCGTTGATCTGCATGAGATAGGTCTGCGCATTCGTCAGCGCTGCCACCAGCGGATAGAACGGATACAGCTCCTCCGGGGAATCCAGATAGGAGACAGAACCAATGTCCACCAGATACTCGGCAACGGACGTACCGTCATAGTACTCATACTGATCCAGGATCTTGTACGCCTGGATGTAGTACAACTCACTATTGTCGCCCGTGTCATCGCCGGAGAATATGCGCAGTGCAACCTCCTCGGCTGTTTCCGGGAGCGAGCTGGTCTTGCTATTTTCCGGGAGCATGCCGTTGATGCCGCCGCTTGCATTGACCTTGGCAGAGGCTTCGAGGTAATTCGCCGCAAATTCCTGCACAGCTTTCTTGACAAGACGCGCGGGCGCATCAAATGCATCCTCCATGTCGCTGTCGATCTCGTCTTCCTCGTAGGCTTCTGCGATACCGGTCTTCCCGATGCGCTCCGCCCAGTTCCCGTAGCTGTCGCGGTCGCATTTCAGGATGATCTCGGAATCCTCGAAGTAGTAGGTTTTCGGTTCGGTGGGCTCGGTCGTTTCCGGTTCGGTGACAGCTTCGGTGGTCTCTTCGGCTTCTGTTTCTGTGGCTTCTGTTTCTGCCGCAGTCTCTTCCGGGGCATCAGTTTCCACAGGCTCCGACGTTTCCTCCGCTGTCGTTTCCGGTTCGGAGGCATCTGTTTCCGCTGCTTCGGCTGTTTCCGCCTCCTCGGTGGTGTCCGCTTCGGAAACGGCAGTCTCGTCTGTTTCTTCCGCAGTCTGTTCCGTTTCTGTCGCTTCGGATGCAGGGGCAGTCGTTTCCTCTGCGGTCGTTTCGAGCGGCTGCATGTCGGAATTCTCGCCCTCATCCTGCTGGACGATCGCATCCATCGTCAGATTCTGCATTTCGGGCGCCTGCTCAAAGGACGCGGAGTATTCTCCCTCCACATATTCCTGATCCGGGTTATAATCCGCTGCCGCCGGGATGAACGTCGCATAGAGGAGATTGACCAGAGCGCCGGAACCGCGCTGCAGGATGCTCGCCAGCGCGTTCGGATCAAAATTGTCAGAGTCACGATCACAATAATCGGAGAGGAGAAAATCGCCGAACTTCATGTTGATCGTTTCCGTGTGCTCATTGCCCTCGCCGTAGTACTCCACTTCGTCAAAGTAGTAGTAATTCAGCAGTTTCAGCGACATTTTCGCAGCGGGGCTGCCTTTGGCAAGGTTTTTGCGGAATTCCGGAATGATCGAGAAGGTCTCCTCCGCAAGCTGCTGGAACTGTTCGAGCTGTGCGGCAAGAATATCCTCATAGGAACGGATCTCGTAGCCGATGCCCATTTGAAGGACGGACAGATCCGTGATCGCATCGGTGCGGTCTTCGGTCGTTTTATAGCCGAGGATGACAAAGTCCTCGCCGGTACCGGAGTTCAGATCCGTGTTCAGCGGCACATAGCCGCAAGCCTTGCAGTCCTTGACAGCATCCTCCATCTTCTCTGCCTGAAAGAGCATCACATCGGAGACATAGAGGATCGGTTCCTCTGCCCGCAGGGTATCCCTTGTAAATGCTCCCATGATAAAGACTGCTGAAAGTGTGCAGCATATGATCATGGAGAGGATCCTTTGGAATGGACTTTTTTTCATCGCAGATTTCCTCCTAACGCAAGCTTGCGTTATTGAAGGATACAGTCAATAACGCAAGCCGTAGGGTTTATCAGATTGAGAGGGCGAAAGGCTGATGCCGTTAGCCCGTTGTTACATCCGCTGTTTCTTTTTTCTTCTTTTTGTCGCGCAGTGCAAAGAACGCACCGCAGAGACCGGCACCGCCGAGTGCGGACAGCACACCGGTCAGGACAAGAGACTGATCCGTTGTAACGGTAGCTGTGTAATTTGCACCGCCGTTCTGCTTGTAGTACAGATAGATGCCCTGCTTGTTGTCGTTGTAGGTGAAGCGGG
>JAGADP010000024.1 GCA_017828885.1 Oscillospiraceae bacterium
AGTCGTCCATTTCCACGATATAGCCGGCATCCCGGAACCGCTGGAGGATCCGCATGCGTTCCTCCTCCTCGGTCATCATCACGGTCTCGGTGATCTCGATGCGGAGCAAGGACGGGTCGATCTCGTAGTCCTCCGTCAGCATCCGGATCTCGGAAAAGACGTCCATGAAGTAGAAATCCTTGGGCGAGATGTTCACGGAGATGAACAACCGTTTCCCCTTCTTGCTCCAGCGGGAGAGGATCTCGCAGGCGCAGCGCCACATGTGCTTGTCCACCTCGACGATCATGCCGTTCTTCTCAAAGACCGGGATGAATGCGCCCGGTGAGAGGAAGCCGTCCTTCGGGTGGATCCACCGCGCCAGTGCCTCAGCGCCGACGACCTCGCCGGAACTGTCCACAATCGGCTGTAGATAGGGACGGAGCTGCATTGTCCGGATCGCCTCGTGCAGCTCGGAAGAGATATGCTGCGACCAGAGAACCTTCTTGCGGAGATTGTCGTCATAGAAGGCAATGTGCTTGTGGTACTCATCCTGAATGGTGGAAAGCGCTAAGTGTGCCCGGTCGAACATGACCGAGACATTCATGCTGCGGTCAATGACCTTGTAGAGCCCGAGATGGATCAGGATGTGATATTCCACATTATCCTTCTTCACCACAAAACGAGAGAGCTGTTCCTCCACTTCCTTTATGTTGAGTTCATCCACCGGATGGCACACACCGAAGGTATCTCCGGCAAGCCGCCCGTAAACCCATTTCTCGTTGGTATCCATGCGGATCCAGTCGGCAATGCATTGCAACGCATAATCCCCGAAGGATGTGCTGAAAATATCGTTGACGATCTTGAAGTTCTTGACATCCACAAAAGACACATAATACTCCGTATCCGGATTCTCCGCCAGCTTCTTCCGGATGCGCTCGTAGAGATACTCCCGCGTATACAGCCCGGTCAGCGTGTCGTGGGTGGCGTTGTAGATCTCGCGCTGGATCCGCTGCTGCTCCTCGGTGTTGTCGCGGATGCTCAGGAACGAGCCTGCCGCTCTGCCGCGGTCATCCACGACCGTGTGCTTTTCGAGGGCGTAGTAGCGGGCATCCGAGCCGGAGCCTGTCACATGACGGGCAGACCATTCCACGGCCTCCCGCTCGTAATTGCCGAAGATCTCCTGCAATCTTTCGGTCGCAACGCCGAATTCGCCGCGTTCGATCCCGGCCAGACGGATACCCGGGTCATTCGCCCAGATACACTTGTCATTGGCATCGAAGAAGAACAGCGCCTCGGGCATTTCAGAGGCGATATTCGCCAGCATCCGGTCAAGAAGCTTGAGCGGCCGGTAGTACAGCGAGAAGTAGAAGATCAGCACGCCCGTGATGCCGAAGCCGATCATAGAACGGTCGATCGGTGTCCGGGAGAAGATGTAGAGTGTCTGCCAGACCGACGTAATGACCAGCGTGAAGAAAATGACAGAATACCGCTCGGAATAG
The DNA here is from genome assembly GCA_017828885.1 of Oscillospiraceae bacterium. Classification (GTDB taxonomy): domain Bacteria; phylum Bacillota; class Clostridia; order Oscillospirales; family Ruminococcaceae; genus UBA3855. Next base: position 1,479 of record JAGADP010000024.1, read on the forward strand.
ATCTTCGGGACGCGCACCATCTTGACGATCAGGATCACCATGATCCCCGCCAGGATGCCGTAGCAGACAATGCGGTGGTAGGTCTGCCCGAGGAAGGGCACCAGCCGGTAATAGGCCATGCCGTACACATCATCGAGCCGCTCGGTCGTGAAGGCGTTCCCGAAGAACGGATTGCACAGGAACTGTATCACATCCGTGATCAGCAGTGTATCCGCAACGATCCGCAGCCAGACCGCCCTTCGCCTGATCTCACAGTATTTGACGGTGAAACGCAAGAGCGCGTACATCACCATGTCCATGCCGATGAAATAGATATAGCAGCCGATCGTCGCAATGAGCTGCCGATCTGTGCCAACGATCAGCAGATTGCCGAAAACTGGCGGGATCAGTGCCGCCGTTATCATGCCCACGGTCTTGCCTAATGGCTTTGACGATCTGCGGGCGACGCCGGAGCATACTGCGAGCGTTATGATAATTGCAATAAATACAACGCAAAAAGCAAGACGCATAGTTCTCATCCCAATCTTCATTGTGCGCAGCGCACATGTTGTCTATCTCATTATACCACAATTAGAACACGAATTCAATAATATTTTGTGAACAATGACAAATTGGTGAGGATCCTCAGAGATACGGTTGCAGACGGCGGCGCAGAGCGGCAAGATCAAGGCGATTCTGTGCTTTGATGCGCTCCGCATAGGCCACGAACGCATCGCAGAGCACCGGATGGGAGATGCGGAACGTCACACGCGGCACGTTGAACTTGCTGACGGTGACCTGGTCGCGGGAGATCAGGAGCAGAGAGTGCGCAACAGGCCCCTCCTGTGTCGGGTAGAAATGGAAATTCGGGTAGTTCTCGCAGAGACGCAGGATCTCGCGGATATGCAGGGCATATTCCTCCCGGGTGTAGTATATCGGCGCATCGAGCAGCTCCATCCGGACGGAATTGCTTTCCAGCTCCTCCTCCGTGGCCAGCGGGCAGCACTCATAGACCTCGCCATCCTCGAGCATCTGTAGCATCGACTGCCGGCAGGAGCGCCACGCCTTCTCTGCCATGCTGCGTTCGAGCTCCGGAATGCCGCACCGTCTGAGTGCATTGAGCAGCACCTCCTCCGGCATGGCAGCCAGTGACAGCAAGGGCGCGATACGCGTCAGGCCGTTGCTATTCAGGTGGTAGGAGGCCGGCAGCGCATGGCCGACCTGTACCAGCGGCGAAGCCTTGATGCACAGGGCTTCGAACATGTCGCAGAAGGTCGCCGTCATATTGCCTTCGTGATAGCGGAAATACCCCGTGCCCCCCACCAGGTGATAGCCCTCGATCCCGGCAACGCCCGGACAGAGGAAGAGCGTGTGGGAAAAGCGCGCGTATTCCTCCGGCCGCAGGCTGAAGGAACGGATCGTGCCTGCCATATACAGCGGCAGCCATGTCCGGATGGCAGCAAGCAGCTCCCCCTGACGGCGGTCTACATGGTGGATGATACGGATGGTGACACCGCTCTTGACACAGGCCAGCATCAGCGTTGACCATTTGTCGAGGTAGCCCGGTTCCTCGGTCATCCAGTCGATGCTGAGGTCGGAGTAAAGCCAGAGCTCTTTGCCGTTCTTCCGGAGCACCTCGGTCAGGAACCGCAGACAGGCCTCCCGCAGGCCGCTGCCGCCGGTGTAGAGCGTTTTCCTGGGCAGCTTCTCTTCCCCGTACACGGCGGTGGCATTGAACTGCTCGGGGGCGAATGCTTCAATGGACGCCAGCAGTGCCTCCACGGTCGGATCTGCCTGCTGCGGGGAAAAGTCGCAGAGCCATTCGCTGAATGCCACAAAGGCCGCGCCCCTGTCCGCCGGGAGCGGATGCCCCATGAGCCTTTCGAGCCCGTCAAGCCGCTCCTGCTGGCAGAGCCGTTCAAACAGGATCCGACAGATGGCCGAGACCGTATCCGGGTTGGATCTTGGCGAGCGCACGCCGTTGCGGAAACGGCTGATATAGGACGCGTCAAGGCTGATCATCTTGCCGAAGCGCACATTGGACAGCTCCGTCAGGCGCATCACAGCATCGAGCCGTTCGCCGAAGGAGCGGTAGGGCTGCTCGGCGACCGTGCGGACAGGCACCTCCGTCCCCTCATAGAGCCACGTCATCAGATAGCGGATGACCTCCTCATCTACGGTATCCGGCGGACAGCCGA
>JAGADP010000174.1 GCA_017828885.1 Oscillospiraceae bacterium
CCATCCCGAGCTACATCGTGGACGAGGCGGATATTGTCACCTATACGAAGGACGCGAACGGCAACGAGAAAAAGAACATCAATTTCGACCAGTTCCTGTATTATGAGGTCGTCAAGTGCAACCGTCAGGACATCGGTGTGAACAGCAAGGCGCAGGGCGGTGTTGCACAATATGCCGAGTGGGGATGCGGCGATGCGGCTGACCTCAACTGCGATGTCGGCAAGCAGTGGCTGGCGCTCTACACGGTCAAGAGCAGCGCAAAGGGCGATCCGATCTTAGCAGATTCCCTGAAATACCAGACCGGCTCGGATTCCGTCCCGGCTGGCTGCACGACTCCGCTGCACTTCTTCACCTACACCTATGCCGTGGATCTTGGTGATGAGGCATATGCCTACCACAACAACATGAACGGCGTTTACTTCTTCTGGGATACGGATGCGAACGCATTTACTGCCACTACGTTCACCAGCGGACAGCTTGCCCTTGCAGGCATCGGCGGTCTGGCAGCCGGCATTCTCGGCGCATCGGTTGTGATGCTCGCGACCAAGAAACGCAAGGAGACCCCGGAGGCTCCGGCTGTTGTGTAATACAGCATAGGAGCTTCTGGCTGACGATAACAGTGCAAAAAAATAAAGGAGGTACCTAAAATGAATTTCAAACGAGTTTTCACAGCAGCAGCTCTGGTGCTGACTGCTACAGTCACAATGCTCAGTCCGTTAGCAGTATCTGCGGAAGATGGTTATGATGCCGACCCGGCTCACTATGACCTCAACTGCCAATACACGGATGAAGGCCGGTACTACTCCATCCATCACTATTTTGGAGAATACGGCAAAAAGCTCGTGGTTCCCGCAGAGATCGACGGAAACAGCATCAAGGGCATCGAGCGCGATGCTTTCGACTGTGATCATGATGTGACTGAGATCGTGATCTCCGACGGTATCGAGTATATCGAAGAGGATGCCTTTTTCCACGGACACGGTCCCGATAAGATGACGGTCACTATCCCAGCAAGCGTTACACAGATCGATCATAACATGCTGGGCGAGGTCTATACATTTTCACGGTTCGACACGAATGACAGTGTGATCATCGAATTATCTAACGAGATCTACTATTATGCAAATTATAAAATATACACCATGCTCGGTCGCCATTATACGTATTATCCCGAAGAGCAGATCTTTTTCGATGAAGCATACATAGACATTTATAATTCACTCGACTGGGACAGGATCAGGCGCGAAGGCTATCAGAATCTCTATGACAAGAGCGGCAGGATCGTATCCTTTGACGAGATCGGCATCACCACTGAAATGCTGGATACGCTCAACATTGATACTGACTTTTTGATCCGTGGCTATTCGGGCACTGCTGCCGAGCAATATGCCAATGCACATCATATGCAGTTCGAGTCCCTCGGCGCCGCGCCTATGACCGCAACGGCAACAAACAACGGTATCACCATCCTGATCGCAGGTATTGCATTGCTCATCGGCATCGTTCTTGGTGTTATTCTTGGAAAGGCTATCTCCAAAAAGCGTCCTGATGCCGCATAAACTCGAAAAACGCAACCGATCGAAGACCTGTTTTGACAGACCGACTCCCCCTCACATGAGGGGGAGTTTTATTGTGCAGGGCCATCGTTTCTGTAGGCGTCATAAACGAAAAATACTCTCCACTTTGCAGCGGAGAGTATTTCTGGTTTTTGGGGATCAGTTTACCTTCTGTTGCAGTACGCCATAGCGGGAGGTCTCTGCATAGTAGCCGTTATCGGCAAGCTCGCAGCCTTCGCGGTGCGTGCAGCCATCGCTTTCAGAGGAGCCTCTGTCCACAAACATCCGGACCCATTTGTCGCCGGACGTATGCCATACATTGTTGCCGATCTCCGGGAATGCACGGTAGCTCAGGCTGATCGGCGTACCGTTCTGACCGTTGATCTGGTACTCGGTCGGAGAGGGGGTGTCGATCGCCAGTACGTTTTCCCAGTGCATGTTCGCATAGGACTCGGGATCAAAGATCGTTTGTCCGTGAACTGTCTTGCTGTAGACATCAGCAAGCTGCTGGGCGGAAGCGTACTTCGGCGAGGTATCGCCATAGGTGAATGCAATGTTCCGGATCGGGGCGATCCAGCTGTTCACATCCTGCGGATCGTGGTAATACTCGGCCGACTTAGCGACGGAGTAGTACAGATAGATCGGCGTTGCGCCGGTACCCTCGTTCAGCGGCTGCGGCACATAGCTTGCTTTACCGTTTGTGACGACTGCACGCATGAGTACCTGATACCGCGGGCCGTTGCTGGTCTCCATAACGGGTTTTTTGCCTTCTTTGATCATATTGCCATTCTCATCACGCTTGGCTTCAGAGACCTTGTAAGGCATGAGTTTGCCGTTCTTAAGCATGTAGGCGTTCTCGGCAATGAACGTATTCACCGGATCTTCTCCGACATACAGGAAGACGTCACGGATCGCACTAGCCACATTCTTTGTTCGCCGGTAACCGATGGCGACCCACTTGTCGGAATAGGAATTGTAGCAGCAGTTGACATCTGTCGCACCGCTTGCCTGTGTCGTGCTGATCAGGTCAGCATAGGCTTCCTTCTTGTTATTGCCAACGCCCACACAGATCGTCTCGATATAGGGCAGGTCGGACATGTTGTACTTGGTGTGGATGTAATACTGCTCATCCGTGCGCATCCGCAGATTGGCATACGGCGGGAGCTGGAAGTTGACTCTGTCCTTCTCAAAGCAGGAGTAGCAGGAATTATAGCCATTGATGAACTGCTCCTCGCTCACGTCGATCTCTGTCACGGGCGCACAGAAGGATGCTGTACCGCTGTTGGTCGAGTAGTAGAGGTAATACTGACCCTCCGGTGACTGTACCGGGCCGCCTGCCAGAGTGCAGCTCGTACCGCCGACGTTCAGCGTTTTCGGGCCGTTGCTGTTGTCATCCCTGTAGTATTTCATCACCGCATAGACAGCCGATTCGCTGTAAGCACTGCGGACAACACCAATGTAAGCGCAGCCGTCCGAATATTCATGCTCATCAGCGGCATCCTCGAAGGTGAGCTTGCCGAGCGCATTGATGCCGATCCGTTCATGACCCCAGCGGCGTTCGGCATTCTCATTGCCTCGTGCCCACTGGTCATCCTTCAGGGAGACGTTCAGATCCTGGCAATACAGATCGTACCAGGCATGCTTATCGGTCAGGTCGAGCGGGAGGATCTCGTCAAACTCGTTGATACAGGGTGTTGCGGAGATGTCCGGGTGTGTTGCCGCGATCGTAGCCCAGGCATCCTGCGCTTTTGCATAGAGACTGGAAAGAGCCTCCTCCGGTGTCTTGCCCACGCCGCAGAACACGCCGGCCACATATTCCTTCTTCTTGTATTCGTTATGCGGGCCATCGTCCTCCTTGATGTAGAGGTACGGGGCCTGCTTATCCTTCTCACCGTTTCTCGCATACTGTGCAGCGATCTCGGCTTCCTGTGCCTCTCTTGCCTTGGTATTCTCTCTGCCGCCGGCATTCTTCTTCAGATAGATGTAGAAGTACTCCGAACCGAGATTCGATGTATCCAGTGCAAAATTGAGCGGATGTTCATAGTCGCCGGGCGAACGCAGATCGGTGATCGGAACGTAATCCGCATAGCTGCCGGGGTTGGCGTTCGCAACGAACATCAGATCGTCACGCAGGAGTGGGAGAACTCCCGTGACCGGGCCATTCTGGAGCAGATAGTGCGTGCGCACCTCGGTCTCCTGGTCGGTCATCCAGTCAAGATCCGACTTCTGTCTGGCATCCTTGTTGAGGTACATGATGCAGTTTCTTGTGTAACTGCTGTAGCCCATGCAGACACCCGGTGCAGAGAGCGGGAAGCCCTGGATATTGGTCGTACAGGAAATGAAGCTCTTCGCCGGGGTCGTAAGTCCGTTGAAGCCGAACGCAGAGGATCTCTCCGTATAGGGCGCAATGTAGCCCGCAACACCGGTGATCGCCCGGTAGTGATTGTAGGTGTAGGAAACGCCGAAATAGGTCTCCGTGTGCCAGGTGTATTTATCCTTTTGCGTAATATTATCAATGACGGAAACCATACCTGCATTGCCGAGTGCACCGTCGCTCTCATTCATGATGACACCCTTATAGTAGGTATGGTACATGTCGTAGGTCCAGTGATCCGCAACTGCACCGCCCTCTTTATCTGTCCAGTTGTAGACGGGCTTCATCTCACCGGCGGAAGCGGACATCATCTTGGCGGGAGCGCCGTCCTTCATCACCAGCTCATAGCCGTTCTCTCTTGCAAAGGTCTGCATGAACTGGGAACCGGTACCGTGAGCGCCGCTCTTGTCCTTGTCGGATGTCATGAAGTAGGAGAAGCCGCTGACATACTGCGGATTGGCATTGCCTTCCTCATCCTGCGCCTTGAACTGTGTCTCCGGCCAGAAGTAGATGTAGACGCCGTTCACCGGATCGTCCTGCTGCGCCATATCAAAATCCTTGTTCTTATCTGTCCATGCCCAGTGGATATCCGTGAAATAGGTGTGCCAATCCAGAAAATCAAAGCCGGAATTATCGTTCCAGTTGTGGGAGAAGTCCACTGCCTGACCGCCTGTGAACAGGCACGCAGGCTCTGCACCGCTGCCGAGCGGACGGCGTTCATTCTCTACCGTGACCTTCACGATGGGGGTTCCTGCCACGAGGCTCGCTGTGGAATAGAGAGACAAGCCATAGGGTGTCTGCGCTGCAACTCCTTGTCCAAGCAGATCTGCTCTGCCGTAGGTTGCCTCACCGTAATGGATGGATGGCATGCCGCTACCGGAGACACGCAGATCGGTCAGTGCACCGGCCCGGCTGCCAAGCTGGTAACCCAGAATCGTATAGCCGCTTCCGGGCGTCAGGTTGATATTGATGACCTCACAGCTTGCATTCAGAAGCTTGTTGACAGCCTCCTCCTGCGTATCGGCGTGTTGAACGACGACTTTGGTGACGTACTGGGAAGCATCCGTGACATCGCCGCTGCTGTTCATGGTGCCGGATTCTCCTGCCACAAACAGATACAGAGGCGTACCGGCCTTTGCACCTGTTTCTCCTTCAATTTCCATGACGTTGATGTCCTGCGAGGTGCTGCCGGAGATCAGCGTAATGCCTCGGTAGCCCTCGGGTGCCAGGTAGTTGTTCTGCTGTGTGATGAACAGCGGTCTGTCCTCCGGCACTACGATCGGCTTGCCGGTGAGCGGGTTTTTAGAGTAGCACAGGATCTGCCAGCGGTCATAGTTACTCTGGTAGGCGCCAAGATCGGCATACTCGCCGTAACGAATATTTGAGAACAAGTAATCCAGATATGAATCACCCAACAGATTGAACTTAGGCACTTCGCCTTTTTCCAATGCCTCTATCGCTGTTTCCCTGCCGTTCTCTGACAGTTTATAAAACGTGAGTGCCCAGAGCCATTCCATGCGGCTTTTATCAGCATTGCCTTTGACCGGCTCATACCGCACGCGGTAGTTGCCCTTGGAATTGCAGCGCAGATGGAAAATGTAGTCCGGGATCGTGGAATAATCCGTAGGTACTCTGTCATCCTTCGTCCATTGATAGATCATATAAACGAACAGCACTAAGCTCGCCCAGAACATCAGGATATTCAGTACATACGCAATGCATAACAAGAAACCGCCGATCATGACCATTGCGCCGCCGAGTGCGTATAAGCCGCCGAGAACCATCGTTCCGACCACGGCAGCCGTGTAACCCGCCGAGATCACAGCAAGTCCTGCTGCCCACAGAGAACAGCCAACGATCGCCTGTATGATCATGACGAGACCCATTGTGCCCAGAATCACAATATCCGCGATCTGGAGACCGATCGAGAGCGTCGAGCCTGCCTGTCTTTCCGGCTCGTTCGCAGAATCCATGACATTCTTGCCGCCGTTTCTGGCGTCGATCAGATCGCCGGTCTCGACAGCTTTCTTGCTCAGAACGGAGAAGTCCACACCCTCCCATAGCCAGATCCTGCCGCCCTCATAGCCGAGGTCGGAGAGCTGCTGCATGGCATCGGAGATCGCATCCTGTCTGGTCGCGGCATAATTCGTTGTCCGGATCAGGCTCCGTGCAAGGTGATCGAGACTGCACATCTTCATCACAACACGCTGTCCGGGGGTCATGGATGCGATGAACGGATAGAGCCGTTCCGGCTGGAGCGAGAGTGATGTATCCTGCCCAAGCTCGAGGAAATACTCTGCCAGCGTCTTGCGTTCCTGACACACTGTGGTATAGGCGCTCTCATCCGCATCTTCATCCAGAAGTGCTGCGTTGGAGACGACGATCTCGCCTTCCGCCTGGTACTCGATCTCGTCAAGGAGTGCATAAGCCGTAAGCGCCTCGACATACTCCGGGATCAGACAGTCTTGCTGCTCAAGCAGTTCCTCACCGGAAGCATCCGTTGAGATGTCATAGCCAAAGCTATCGCCGTACTCCTCCCGCAGGCGCACTGCCTCGGTGTAATTCGCCGCAAAGCTCTGCAGCTCCGCGGTCAGCACCTTGGCCTGGTCCAGATAGAGGCTGTTATACTGATTGCGCTTTTTGGAATCTCCGGAATTGAAATCCTCCAGCACAAAGCTCGTCTTGGAACGGTCGAGCCACGTAGTCCCGTCTGCATTGCAGTCCGTGGTGGCATTGGCAAGGGCATTCACGATGAAGCTGAGTATCTGCGCATTGCCGCGCTGCATGAACTTCTCGAAGAACGTCCTGTCTGCTTCCTTCAGAAGGTACTCACCGAACAGATTGCTCTTGTCTTCGGTGCTTTTGGTGTTGTCGGTATACAGGAAATTCAGCGTATCATATGCTGCGATCGCATCCTCGCTGCCCGCCTTGTAGTTGGCGCGGAACTCATTCACAAGCAACATCATCTCTGCAGCAATATCGGAGTATTCGCTGAGATGCTTATCCAGATACTCCTCATAGGTCATCGACTCGAAATGCGAGTTCTTGGAGTCGAGCAGCGTCAGATCCGTGATCGCCTCGTCCTTATCCTTGGTCGTTTTGTAGCCGAGGTAGGCCTGCACACCGTTATTGGAGC